>JAZDGK010000236.1:0-9844 GCA_043806955.1 Pseudomonadota bacterium
GCCATTCCAGCTTCTGAAATCGAGAGAGCGCTTTTATAGACCTTCAGATAATGTTTTTGGGAAGGCAGCAGGGAAGGGATAGTACCTGTTCGTACATCCCCGACCGATAACGCACCCAAAAACTTTATCTGGAAGTCTATACTTGCACCCGGATACGACGCTTATTAATAGCGGATCTTGAATCCGTCGACTTCGCCTTGATAGTCCTCCCACTCCAGATCAACACTCCGGACAACGGCATAAGGCGGCCCTTGATGACACCATTCCACCATTTCCCGAACCGGGTTCTCTTCTCCTTCGAACACAGCCTCCACGGTGCCGTCCCGTTTGTTTCTTACCCATCCTTTCACTCCAAAACGCCTCGCCTCTTCCCAGGTGGACTGCCTGAAGAACACCCCCTGAACCCGCCCGTCAATAATAACGTGTGCCCTTAGCATATGTTCACCGTTGACCGTTCACTGATATGGCTCGCCGTTTATTTAGTTTATTTAGTTTATCTGGTTTGTTTGGTTTCGTTAGTATTTTAGCACACAACAGGCAACTCGCATCCCTCGGACTCATGACTCACCCCGTCCTTCTCTCTTTCGCTCAGTACTCAGCACTCAGTACTCAGTACTTTCTTTCTAAGTCGCTCCGATCAGTTCTTTGAATTCATTCTCCGTGAGTATTCTGATACCGAGCCCCTTTGCCTTTGCCAATTTTGAGCCGGGCTCCACACCGGCCACCACGTAATCCGTCTTCTGACTAACCGATGATGAAACACTGCCGCCAAGCTCTTTGACCCTATTCTTGGCCTCCTCTCTGGAAAGAGACGAAAGGCCGCCGGTAAAGACAAAGGCATTTCCGGCCAGGGATTGCTGCGGGCGATATGAGGTCGAGACCGGCCTGACACCGGCATCCATAATCCTCTTTATCTCTTCCCGGTTTTTCGGCTCATGGAAATAGACGATAATGCTCTCGGCAACCTGAGGTCCGACTTCGTCTATCTCCATCAATTGCTCTCTGGAAGCGCCTGTTAAGGCATTCAAATCGCCGAACCTGTCTGCCAGAATCTGCGCCATTTTCTCACCCACGAAACGAATGCCGAGCGCGTATATGAAACGGCTGAACGTCGTCTCTTGACTCTTTTCAATAGAGGCCAACATATTGGCTGTAGATTTCTCGGCAAAATGCGCCAGGGTCTTGAGTTCCTCAGGCTGAAGATAGTACAAATCGGCTACATCACTGATCAGCCCGGAATCCACCATGTGCGATACCGTCTTTTCACCCAGGCCTTCTATGTCCATTCCCCCTTTTGAGGCGAAGTGTATGATTCGCTCCTTCACCTGTGCCGGGCAGGACATGTTTGGACAACGCACAGCCACTTCGCCCGGGAGCTGAATCACCCCGGCCCCGCATTCCGGGCATTCTTCCGGCATAACAAACTGCTTTTCCTCGCCGGTCCGCATCTCCGGAACAGACATGACTACTTCCGGTATGACTTCTCCCGCCCGTTGTACGAGGACCGTGTCTCCGATGCGAATGTCTTTTCGTGCGATTTCATCCTGGTTATGCAATGTCGCCCTGCTCACCTGCACTCCGCCTACGTTGACCGGCTCAAGAATCGCCACCGGCGTGAGAGCCCCGGTTCGTCCGACCTGAACTCGGATATCCAGGACTCTCGTATTAACCTGTGTTGCGGCAAATTTATAGGCAATGGCCCAGCGCGGGCTCCGGGCCTTGGCGCCGAGCCGATCCTGAAGCACGCACGAGTCCACTTTAAGAACGATTCCATCTATTTCATAGGGGAGGGTACGACGCATTTCCACCATTTCACGATAGTAATCGAAGCATTCCTCGATGCCCCGGCACAAACGAATCACAGGGTTGACCTTTATCCCCCAGTCCTGCAAGGCGGAGAGTGTCTCCCACTGCCGGGTGAACAGGCCGTCTTCCACCATCCCCAATCCATAACCGTAGAAATCCAGCGGACGGGATGCCGTAATCCTTGAATCCAGTTGTCTTAGCGATCCCGCCGCAGCATTTCTCGGATTTGCGAAAAGCGGTTCACCTTTCCTCAAACGCTCTTCATTTATCTGTTTGAATGCTTTTAGCGAGAGAAAGACCTCGCCTCGCACCTCCACGCGGAATGGGATACGCCGCTCATTTCTGAGCTTTAGAGGAACCGATCTTATCGTACGCACGTTTTGGGTGACGTTCTCTCCGAACACCCCGTCACCACGGGTAGAGGCCACGGCCAGGCAGCCCTCTTCATAGACCATTTCAATAGCCAGGCCGTCCATTTTCGGTTCCGCCACGTAATCAATTTTACCATCAATTCGAAGGAATCTCTTTACTCGTTCGTCGAAATCCCGCAGTTCCGACTGATCGAAGGCGTTTTCGAGGCTAAGCATGGGCAGGGTATGTCGTACAGTCTCGAACTTTTCAAGCGGTTTTGCCCCCACACGCCGGGTCGGCGAATCCGGCGTAATCAAATGAGGATAACTATTCTCCAGATCCACGAGCTCGCGCATCAGCCGGTCATATTCAGCATCCGAAACGACCGGGCTGTCGAGCACGTAATAGCGATAGTTATGATAGTCGATTTCCTCGCGGAGTTTCTTTATCCTCTCTTCAATCTCTCCTACTGAATTCTCCATTTAGCTCTTTTCCGCTCCCCTCATGCTCCCAGGAGTATAATGTTTGTTTGGTTTGTATAGTTTGTTTGGTTGCTTTGGTTCTGAAACGAAACAAACTTCTTAACCGGTCTTTCGTGTCCTTCGTCCGCTTCGTGGTAAACTCTTCGGCGGGAGGGTTATGAATCATCTTAATGTCTTGGCGGCCCTGTGGTGAAAGGGTTATTAAATCAATCAACTTCCACCTTGATCTGTTTCGGGTCAGGCCTCTCAGGTTTCGGGATGACAACTTCGAGGAGACCGTTCGAAAAATGCGCCTTGGCCATATCGGCATTTATTCCCCGGGGTAAAGGGAACGAGCGTTTAAAAGCCCCATAGGATCTCTCTACTCGATGATACTTCCCTTCTTCAACACTCTTTTGAAACTTACGCTCGCCCTGTATGCAAAGCAGGCCTCCTTGAACATCGATCTGAACGTCTTCCCGGGAGAGCCCCGGTAGTTCGGCCTGGACAACTATGGCCTCCCCGGTCTCATAAATATCGACCGGCGGCATCCATCGTGCGCTTAATTCCTCCCGGCTTCCTCCCCTCTCCACGCTTTCCTCATAAAGCCTGTTCATTGTTTCCTGCAAGCAACGCAATTCCCGCAATGGGTCTTCCCTCTCCATATCTGTCTCGCCCCCCCCGCCTTCAGAACTTCTGATCGCCTCTAAGGATGATGAGTTCGTAAAAAGTCGAAAAGTACTGTATTGTGTCATTCCGGCGAAAGCCGGAATCCAGTCTATTCAACTAGTTACTGAGGATCTGGACTCCGGTTTTCACCGGAGTGACGACTTTTTACGAGTTCATCAAGGATGCGTTACGAAATAAGTGTTACAAGATTGCGCCGGATTTTGGGCTGTATTCAAGGCTTCTTAAGGGGCGAGCATACTGAAGTATGCGACCCCTTAAGCAACGCAGAATACGGCCCAAAAGACTGGCAAGATGTAACAGTTATTTCGTAACGCATCCTTAGTACGGATCCACACAGATGGGTATCCAAAATGGGTTCGTAACACGAGACGCGGATAGGCGGGGTTTTCTAACCCCGCCCACGATGGACGCCTCGGTCGCCGGGCGGCCCTGGAAAGGGCCGCCTATCCGACTTCTGAACTTCTGATTACCTCTAAGTCTTTGGAATTTCGAGTCCCGGTTCCAAATTAGTCACCTTCGCGTTTTGTGTCAAGTAGGTACCTTGATCCGTTAACCGTCATCCGTTACGTTGTCCGTGAAAGGCTAAACAGTATCTTTCGCTAAACCCAATACTGTTGAATTAAGGAATGCAGTCAGACTACCCTCGCCCCGTCCGCGGGGAGAGGGCAGGGTGAGGGGTCTTGATGCGGCCCTTTTCCCCCTCACCTCGATCCTCTCCCCCAGGATGGTGGAGAGGAAGTCAGGAGTCAAATTCCTTAATTCAACAGCGTTGTCGCTAAACCGCCAATGACGATTTTTCCCGCAAAACATCGTCGCTTCAAATCGTCCTTTTCAGTGGACGGTAAACGGCTAACGGTCAACTTTCCTCAACTGTTCAAGCACCTTCTGCAGTTTTCGCATCTCCTCGCCATATGCAGCCCAGTTCTCATCTTTGATGTGCTTTCTGGCAGTTGAGTAATGCTGCCACGCCTCTTCAGCCATAGTTCCGGAATCCTCCCGTTTTGCCGTGCCGGCAACGGATGGAACAGCCTGAGGCGCAACAGCCCTCGCGCCAACAACCCTGGCCAGCGATTGCTCAAGAGTCTCATCCATAGCAATCGTAGTCTCATAGGCCACTATGATTCGTTTAAGCTCGGGGATCTGCCCTGTTTCCGCCTTGATATACAGGGGTTGAACATAGATCAGAGACTCCTCAATGGGGATTACAAGTAGCGTACCGAGGATAACGTTCGAACCGCGTTGATCCCATAACGAGATCTGCCGGGAGATCTCGGGGTCCTGGTTTATTCTCGACTCGATCTGGCGCGGGCCGTAGATCAGTTTCTGCTTGGGAAACCTGTATACAACAAGCCGTCCATAATCCTCCGGATCGCATTTTGCGCACATCCACGCGGAGAGATTGTCCTTCCTGCTTGGAGTGAACGGCACCATAAGGATGTATTCCTCCCGGGCATCCCCAGGCAGGCGCATGATCGTATAATACGGCTCCATGGCGCTCTCGCTCTGAGTGCTGGCCGGAACCTGCCATAGGTCTTCCTTATTATAAAACGTCTGCGGCTCGGTCATGTGGTAGGTGGAATACATGTTTGCCTGAATCCGAAAGAGCCAGTGCGGGTAGCGTATATGGCTGCGGATATCTTTATCCATCGAGGACAATGGTTTGAACGTCCCCGGGAATATGCCGGCATAAGTCCTGATTATCGGGTCCTTGGCGTCCTTGATGAAAAACTGAACGTCTCCGTTATAGGCATCAACCAGTGCTACGACCGAGTTTCTCACATAGTTGCCCAGATCCCGTGTCCTCTTCGAATACGGGTAGAGATCCGATACGGTATAGCCGTCAAGCAACCAATAGAGCTTCCCCTTAGATATGACCATGTAAGGATCTCGATCCATCTGAAGGAAGGGCACGAGTTTTTGCACCCGTTGGTGTACGGCTCTATTGTATAGAACGCGGCTGCCTGGGGCTATGTCCGTGGAGAGCAACACTTTGAGCGAACCGAACCGGAGTGACCATAGGATCTTGTCAAATACGGAATCAACCCGGATACCCGCCTTGCCCGCATAAACAGTGAATACGTTTTCTTCTCCCGACGGGTAATCGAACTCCTTCTGTCTTGTATTCACGAAGATGTAGTCATTGTCGATTTCCCCAAAATAGATCTCCGGCCGCTCGATCTTGACATTTGTCTTGGAAACGG
Source organism: Pseudomonadota bacterium (assembly GCA_043806955.1). Lineage (GTDB taxonomy): Bacteria > Desulfobacterota > QYQD01 > QYQD01 > JAZDGK01 > JAZDGK01. Next base: position 5,510 of record JAZDGK010000236.1, read on the forward strand.
GGGGGATATCCTGAACAAGCAGGGCGGGAAGACCTTCCCGGGTCACCTGGTTCACCACGCCCAGTGTCAGACCGTTTCCGTGCGTGTAGATCAGGTGCTCATTCATCCAGACCCGGCTCGGAAGATCCTCATAGGCCAGCTCCCGAGGGGAGAGCATCACCTGACGGTACTCTCCGTCCAGGTAATAGCGGTCGTTATCGACTGAAAGAAACTTGTAATAAGTTCGTATCTCCTGGATCTGCGAATAAGTCTCGAGTAGCGGCTGATGGTCCCAGAGACGAATATTCTTTATCGTCAAATCATTCCGGGCAAGCACTTCTTCGGTTAGAGATCCTGCGGCGGAAAGCCCGCGCTCGTCAACGCTCGATATGTTATACCCCTCACGTGTAGAATCAATGTCCCTTCTGAGGTAGGGGGCCTCTTTTTCAAGCTCGTTGGGAGTGACCACAAAACGCTGAAGAATCATCGGATAGACCTGCACCCCAAGCAGGTAAGTAAGAATAAAGACTCCACCGAAAGAAAAAAGGACCTTGGCCCTGTACCGGAAAAAGCTGTAGAGGCAGGCGCCTCCCGTCAAGATCGAGATCGCCACCATCAAATTCAGGGCAGGCAGGCGCCCATATAAGTCAGCATAACCGGCCCCAAAAACAACTCCTCGGCTCTGATATAGAATATCGTACCGGCCAAGCAGGAAATGGCCTCCCGTGAGGAAAAAAAAGACCGCCCCATAAATCATGGCCAGCCGTTTTGCGGGAAATCTCAAATTCACCCCTTCCGGAGTTATTGTAATCTGGAGGCGCAGAACAAGAATGACCACGGCCGTCAGGAACATGAGAAAAACCATCCTGAAGCCCCATGAGAGCACAAAACTCACAAAGGGCAAATCAAAGACGTAGAAGCCTATGTCGTGCCCGAAAACGGGGTCCGTCTTTGAAAAACTGAGGCCATGGAGGAAATTCAACGCATATTCCCACCGGGCAGCAGCATACAACCCCATGATTATCCCGATAACAACGGACCCGATTTTCAACGAGCGGGGGATATTACCGGCAATGTGAGCAAGCACGGAGAATCGACTAGACTGCCCGGGCGCAACGACAAGAGCGCCTCCAAAACGGTTGCACAGCATGCCGTTTACGTAAAACAGCAATCCCGAGAGAATGCCGAATCCGAGCCACAGGATTGCCTGCGTGTCGAGGATGCGCGTAAAAATAAATCCCGAATTAAGGGACTTAAACCAGAGCCAGTCAGTGTAGAGCACCACCAGCGACTGCCCGAACATAACAAGGAAAAAGAAGCTTATAACCAGCCCGACAAACAATCTCTTTCTGTTCACGTTTGATTCCTTTCGACATTATGACGTTTGTCTATAGACTTCCAGATAAAGCTTTGGGGTGCGTTATCGGTCGGGGATGTACGAACAGGTACTATCCCCTCCCTGCTGCCTTCCCAAAAACATTATCTGAAAGTCTATAGTTTATTTGGTTGGTTTGTTTGGTTTGTTTGGTTTTTCTACTCACTCCGGACACACATCGCCCCGCGTCACCGCGTCATTCATTTCCCGCATCGCGCCTTCCCACCTTCTCACCTTCCCATCCTCGGTCTTTTTCATTCCGCATTCCGCAAGAATCTTGTTCAATCAGGAAAACAGGAACTCAGGAAAAGTGTATTCTCTATGTCTTTGCTCTTCTGTGATATTCCTTTTTTCAAATCCGCAATCCGCCATCCGAAATCCGAAATTGTCTTATCCCCGCTTCATTCCTTTCACCGTCTCCACGATCAATCTTGCCGCCTCCCTGATCTCCGCCTCCGTGGTCGGCCGTCCGACGCTCAGGCGTACCACCCCCATCCCGACCTCTCTTGATACGCCCATGGCCGACAGAACGTGAGAAACTCCAACCGATCGATCGTGGCAGGCCGCCCCGGTTGACGCACAGACTTCGGGTATGCTTCCAATAATTTCCCCCCCGTTCAGGCCCGGAAACGAGATATTCAAGGTATTGGGAAGCCTCTCCTCCCGGTGTCCGTTCAGCACTACTTCCGGAATCGCGGACGTGATGAGCTCCAATACGAGCTCACGCAGCGATCTCTCGCGCTGTGCTCCGCCTTCATCCAGGAACCGCCGCGCTGAGACACAGGCCGTACCAAGTCCAACTGCCAGCATTACATTTTCCGTGCCGGGACGGCGTCCGGCCTCCTGCCCGGACCCGTGTATAAGCGGTTCGATTTGCACTCCTTCCCGAACATAAAGGATGCCGATCCCCTTGGGCGCATAGAGCTTGTGCCCGCACATCGTAAGGAAATCAACACCGAGAGCGTCTACGGCGGTTTCGATCTTGCCTGCCGTCTGAGCGGCATCCGTGTGAAAGAGTATACCATGTTCCCGCGCCGTGGAACTCATCTCTACGATCGGCTGGACGGTTCCAGTTTCGTTATTGGCGTGCATGATACTGATCAGGACGGTATCAGGACGAATGGCCTTTCTCAAATCATCCGCACTGACCATACCCGTCCCGTCCACCGGAAGAAACGTAACATCCCACCCGTTTTCCAAAAGAAAGAGGGCCGGCTGCAATATGGAGGGGTGCTCGATCGAAGAGGTTACAAAATGTCTCCCCTTCTTTCGGAGACTGCAGGCCACGCCCATTAGGACGGCGTTGTTCGACTCAGTCCCCCCGCTGGTGAAAACTATCTCCCCCGGTCTGCATCTCAGGAGATCCGAAACCTGCCTGCGGGCCGATTCCAATACCTCTTTGGCTCTAACTCCGGCCGGATGCGAACTGCTCGGATTCCCCCAGCAATTCCCGGACATATGTTCTGAAATAGCCTTAACAACATCTCCATCCAACGGTGTCGTCGCATTATAATCGAGATAGATCAATTGGTACCTCCTGTGAGGACGCTATCCCCGGTAGAAAGTGCCTAAAGTTGATGGTCTCGTAAAAAGTCGGAAAGAGCTGCCTTTTGTCATTCCGGCGAAAACCGGAATCGAGTCTATTCAAGTAGTTACGGAGAGCCTGGACTCCGGTTTTCACCGGAGTGACGACTTTTTACGAATCCATCAAAGTTAGGAAAAGAGAATCCAGGAGTCAGAAGTCGGAATAGGAACTCAGGCTCGCCATGTCTCTGCTCAGTACTGGCGCTCAGTACAGCTTAACACAAAATGGGTATCCAAAAAGGACCAAAGCCGCGAGAATAAACACCCTCCCCACCATCCTCGGGGGAGGGTCGGGGTCAATGCTGTTGAATTAAGGAATCTGACTCCTGACTTCCTCTCCACCATCCTGGGGGAGAGGATCGAGGTGAGGGGGAAAAGGGCCGCCTTAAGTCCCCTCACCCAGCCCTCTCCCCGCGGACGGGGCGAGGGGTTGCTATTGCTGAGAGTTGCGCGACCTCTAAGGCAATATGGATACCTTATTATGTTGGGCTGCACTCAGTACTGTCCTTCAATCCGAAATCCGAAATCTGAAATCCGAAATTCTAAATCATTCTCCGATAATCTTAACCAGTGCGCGTTTCTTCCTGCGGCCGTCAAATTCGCCATAAAAAACCTGTTCCCATGGACCGAGATCAAGTTTACCGCCGGTAACAGCAACGACCGCCTCACGCCCCATTATCTGACGCTTCATGTGCGCGTCTGCGTTGTCTTCTCCGACGTTGTGCCGGTACTGGGAAACCGGTTCATGTGGCGCAAGCTTTTCAAGCCATACTTCATAATCGTGATGAAGCCCTGACTCGTCGTCATTGATGAAGACACTGGCCGTTATATGCATGGCATTGACGAGAACCAGGCCTTCTCGAATTCCACTCTCATTCAAACACTCGTGCACCTGAGGAGTTATGTTAACAAAGGCCCTTCTGGTCGGTATGTTGAACCATAATTCCTTCCGATAGCTCTTCATTTCTTCCTCCAAACGTCAAATACGAGACATTGAATAGATTCCTGGGAGCCCATCGGACCTGGTACAGTCCCGCACAATAAAGTACCCACTTTTGTCTCCGGACGAATCGTGCCCGTGCTCGAATTCGGGTACATACCGGTTGATTTTCATCCCGAAACCCTGGGTTTCCGGATGAAAACCAGTTAATAGTACATATTCAGATTTGTAACAGGAGGAGAGACGAATGGCAATGCAATTTGGTATTTTTTCTTATTTATGCTGCAAAACCTGGAAGGATTTACTCATTGTCAGGCTAGGAGCCTGTCGGACTTAGGGTGATCTACTGCGGAAAGTGGAGGGAACGGCCCAAATATCCCCGAATTCTTGTTACATAGCAACACTATGCGCCTCAAATTCGTGAATATTTGGTCTCGTTCCTCCACTTCCTCGTGAC
>JAZDGK010000237.1:0-2799 GCA_043806955.1 Pseudomonadota bacterium
CACCCGCCGATTGGCTGGATTCGGAGGGCAGGGCTTCCGCCTGAATCCCTGCCTCTTCGATGGCGGCATTGATCGCAATCGTCAAATAGGAAATGGCCTCCGCAAGGGAACAGTTCTTCGTCGCTTCGAGTCCCAGGGCAATCTTTTGCTGGTGATAGAGGCTATAATAGGTCAGAGATCCTTTCTGCTCCTGATGTCGTGACCGTTTACCTGTGGTATTGGTGTTGTTGACCGCAAAGTGGTAATCTCCGTCAGGGATTCTCTCATTGGTCCGGTGGACTACCCCCTTTGCGTAGTTTCCCAACTCTAACTTTTGTCCGCTCGGCAGACGGTACGTGGCCGTATCGATGACATTGGACTGTCCCCATTTAGAGGGATTTCTCTTGCGGGATATCCAGTGTGGATTGTAGAAATCGTAGCCTTGGTGAAGATTCAGGACGTAATCCGACTGTCTGATCAGTTGTTTCGCCAGATTAACGACTTTGGCATCGGGATTCGAACTGCCGGGAGGTAGATTGAAAAGGCGGTTCATATCGCCTCCGAGACCGCATCGCTTTCCTGCATCGACGGCCGGTCCGTTCAGGCGGGGTACGATGATCAGATTTCCCTTTTTCAGTTTGACCTCTATGTACCGCTCCGCCGTCAGGTAGCCGGCCGCCTCGTCACCATGGATTCCCGCAATAACAAGCAGTGTCGGCCCCTTTTGTCTTCCCCGGACAGTGTGAACGGTCAATTCATGCCTGGTTTCCTGAAAGTACGTCTTGGTTTGAGATTCCGTGACTGTCCGGCTCTTTTCGGCAGCCAGATCATGAAACCTGAAGCAGTGAACAAGGAACACTGCGACGGCTAAAAGGCAGACTCGCCGAAAATTGTCCATCCTGCTTGTCCCTTTTTCAGGTAGAATAACTTCTTTGAATCAGCCTCGAAATTGTTGGAACGGTATTTTTGGATAAACCGTACGACAGCGACCTGTCCCTCCCGTTCCTGCGGCAAGACGATGGCCATTTGATCCACGCTCACCCGAATGAACTTTTTATCTCGATTCACCCGTTCCTTGTGACGTCTGAAGGCCTCAAAATTCATGCCTTCCCTATTGGTAAAATCTTTTGAGTAATAACTCAGATATTTCCTCGTATCGCCGCTCTCCCATGCCTGCCGCCAGGCATCCATAAAATGACGGATCCCCTGAAGAGATTCCTTTCGTTTACTCTCTTTGAAGAACGTGACTTTATCGACGATGGAAACATGAGCGCCGCTGGGCTTGAGCAGATCTTTGAGTTCCTTTATACTGCCATTGGAAACGGCGATGCAGCCTTTCGTATTCACGAGGTCTCCCGAACCGATGACCTTGCCGGGAATATGTCCATGGATCCAGATCCCTGTGCCGTTCTTGCTGTCTTTGCGATCCAGAAAATTGGGATAATTCAGAACAAAGGCCCCTTCCCCATAAATCTCGGGCAAAGCGCTCCCCGCCGTATAGCGCAGGATAAAATAGCTCCCCTTTGGTGTGGCATAATCCCCGGCTTTTTTCTTGTCTTCACCATTCGCCCCGATGATGCAGGGGTAGGATTTGATAAGTACAAAACGTTCATCCTGGAATTTGAATAGATGCAGGAGCTTGCTTTCTTTCTCGCTAATCAGCGCATACTCGCCGGCCGTCGCCCAGACAAGTGGTGCCGGCGTTTCATCAACCGCTATCTTCAACTCGTCTGTTTTCGCCGGTGCGGCAGGCGCCTTTTGTTCCCCGGCAGGCTGTTTCACCGTTTGGGCCTTAGGTTCGGCGGCCGCTTTCTCAGGAGCTGCGACAGGCGCCGCCGGTAAAGCAACTGCGACCTGACGCCTCGCCTCCGCCATATGAACAAAGGCCTTCTGCATGTCCGTCCTGCCCAGTGACTCCTGGAGCAGGACCAGGCTCTTGTTTGTCTCTTGGAGAATCTGTAATGTATTCTTGTTGTTTTTTCTCTCTTTTAAGAAAAGGGTCAACAGGACCACATTGAGAATAATGAGAATCACGATCAGTGCGATCCCCACCTTGATATAAAAATCGCTTACAGTGTCTCGATAATTCTTCGGTAATTTCAGGTTATGAGTCTGCATGGGTCCATTCCCGATATGTCTTTCCACATGTTGATATATTGGCCCTGATCACAGCATCTTAGCAGCTCGTACGATATTTTCTCATAATATAGGTCTCCGGTCAAGGGAAAATGTTCTATTCTCTTAAGGCCTCTTTTGGATACTCATGCCGGCGGTCTTCACCCGGATCGATGGCGGGTTCGGCTTTTTGCGTTTCTGCACGGAAAAACCGAAGCGGCCGACGCAGCGCCCCAACGCAAAATATCGGCCGTGAGCGAACGCCAGCAAACCGCCCTTCTCCAGGAGAAGCCTTCCCTTCGCGTCCATCAGCTCCGAAGAGACCTGCACGGCGACCACCTCCGCCACAAACATCGTATGCGAACCTAACTTCATGGATTCCTGCACACGGCATTCAATGTTGAGCGGACACTCCAGGACGATCGGGCACTGCACCTTCAGGGCCGCAGCCGGTGTCAGCCCCGCACCGGCAAACTTGTCCTCGCTGCGCCCGGAAACCACCCCGCACCAGTCTACCGCCTTCGCCTGCCTGAGAGAGGGTACATTGACAACAAATTCCCGTGTCGTCTCAATAATTTCGTAAGAATACCGCTCCGGGCGGACGGAGATCGACAGCAGGGGCGGTTCGCTGCACACATTTCCAGCCCACGCGATGGTGATCAGGTTCGGTTTCCATCCCCGCGTCCCGCCGCAGCTCACGAGAAC
>JAZDGK010000238.1:0-20035 GCA_043806955.1 Pseudomonadota bacterium
ATTCGGATATCTTGTGATACGAGCCTTACAATACCTTTCAAGTCTTTCGAATGAATACAACGGGGGTGTCAGTATTCGCACAAGTATATTGATGGCACATACCGTACGCGCGAAAAATGCTTCTTTGTTCATAACTGCTATTTTCCTCCGCCCCACCATTTTACAACGAGTTCCAGAATCTCAATCAAAGCACCCAATATTATCGCGATCGCGATGAATGGCTGGTTGAAAGGGGATTCCATCGGTTCAAGAAAGGCCATATTCCCGCATTGCCTTTGTTCTTGCGCATTCCAGAAAGAATCAAGGGACTCATGCTGTTGTTGACCATTGGTCTTCAGATATTGACATTAATGGAATTTGTCCCGCAAGTCCCTGTCCAAAAACAATGAGACCATTTCCGGCCTTGTGCCTGGAAATCCAAAAATGAAGACAAAACGCCCCACGGCAGAACGGGTGCTTTCTCAATTTAACAACCTCAACCTTCTGATCGAAGAAAACCAAAACAAGGTTAAAGCTCTCATGGTTGGGGGCCTAACCGCATTGCAAAAGCGCATATTATCCATCCTGCACTTGCCGGAAGATATTTACGACCTTCCCCTCAACCATGCAAAAATCAAAGAGGCCACATAAAATGAGCGAAAGGGGAGTTATTATACTCGTCAAAGAGTTCATAGGTTGCCCTCCTTGGGAATTTTCCCATCTTTCTCCAAACATGAGCTCAATTTTTCACATAGTCTTACAAAGCTATACAGTAAGAAGCTCAGTGTGGAAACACAGATGGACGCTGCAATCAAAGCCTTATTCAAATATGGATTGTGTGTCGTATTAAAGATCCAAGAAGACACATGTAAGCCGGCAAACACTATACCAACAGCAAACATTACAACTGAAAACAATTTGTAAAAAAGTAAATGGTTCAACATGCTATAGTCATTTTTGCTCAGATGCATTAATCACCTCGCAGTACTAGTTGATGGTATTACACGTGGCGGACCTGGCTGATATGGCGGAAAGTTTTTGGGCCCCCCTGGAGACTTTGGTGCATGTGGTGGATCTGGGGCTTTTATTCCACAAGCCGTATCTCTAGGATGAGTCTTGTCCCACCACCAATCCAAGAACCAAACAGCAACCGCCGTGCCACATACGACAGCACCCCAAAATTGCGATATCTCGCCCTCAGGATCGGTCAGATTCACCGGGTTATTTAGGACATATCCGTACAGATCCGTATCCCCGCCGGCAAAGAAAATGGGATCTTTTGCGGTCCACCGGCCTATGTCTGGGTCATAGTCTCTGTACCCGAACCGAACCAGACCGGTGTCTCTGTCATAGAGGCCGCCTGCAAATCCAAAGGGAATTGCGAATGACGGGTCCGTATCATTGACGATATTCCCGAATGAATCGTAATTACAGAGCTCTTCAATTTCCGCTTTCCAGGCGTCCGCAAAGCCTTATGCTAATTGAAAATTGCTTAAAAATTGGACAATTAATCACCATATATGTTTCTAATTAGCTGATGTTTCGTAATATAGATTCTTACATTTCTCGATTATTAGCTGAAATTGTCCAAGAAAATGGCACATTTTGACACCACGTTTACGAGTTCTGAATTAACTTTTTTTACTATATTCCCTGAGGCATTTGCAACCACTCTTAATGAGCCTATCTGGTCATAAGTCAGATAGTATCTAGCCCCGTTTTTGGTCATGGCCACCGGCATCCGGTCATCCGCATATTCAAACCTCATGATTGGATTATCGTTTCCGTCACATACTGCCAGAAGACGAGTTTGGCCCTGCCACAGATATTTCTCAACCGTAGCACCGTTCACTTTCTTTGCAATTCTTTTCCCCAGCGGATCGTTAACGTACTCAATTACCCTATTCTCAGGCAGGGAAACTTTTAGCAGTTCCCCTTGGGAAGAATAGTCGTACTCGGTTGCATCGGCTCCATTTTCCTTGGTTGTTAAGAATCCGTCCGGATCATATCCATAATCCGTAGTGCCCGCTGTGAGTAGATGATCTTCATCGGAATAGGTAGAATCCCTTCCGGAAATGCCCCTCAAGACATTCGTCTCATAAGTGCGTGTGCCGACTGCATCATATCTGTATTCTTCAACGAGAGTGCCATCTTTGGTTACAGTCAAGAGCCGCCCCAATGGGTCATAGGTGTAAGCGTAATTGGAGGTGACACCATCAATCGTTTGAGTCTTGCTCATTATTCGACCGGCATTATCACGGGTCACGTTCCAGGAACTGATAGCCCGACCGTTCACTCTGCAAGTCTCACTCTCTGTCTCGCCGTAACCATTAAAAGATCGGGCCAGGTTCAACGCCCCGCCAGTTACCGCTTCCGGCAAGCCGTTTGCGGCATTGCGGGCGATGGTGAAAGTGCCTGCGCCGGTCAGGAGTCCGTCATGGTCATAACTGCAGCCAACAGTGCCGCCTGCATACGAGAAGCCGATTATATTGAAGTCATTATTGTATGTATACCCCAGGGACTGATTTAGCGTCCCGCTGAACGTCTCTGAGGTAACCAGCGATCCATCATAACCATATTCAATCTCCTCCGAGGCTTTACGCATGGCGCCGACCTTTGTACTGCAAAGGTAGTCCAGATAGATATTGTACTCGGGAGTCTGGATCTGAGTAAGCCTTATGTCTTGATACGTGTTGTTAATTTGTTTGCCGGAGGGAAAGATGGTATGAACCAGGCGTTTGTCTTTGTCATAAACGTAAGCGTAGCTTCCGCTTAACGGGGTTTCATAGGAGTGGAGGAGATTGACGCCGTTATGGTCAAATATGTGGTTGACCGGCACCGGATTGTTTAATACTCTCATATTGCCATTTGCGTCATAAGCAAATCCGATTGTGCTTGTATCCGGGCGATGGATTAGCGTGACGCGCCCCACCGGATCATATTGATAGGTGGTCGTATGCATTTCCGGATCGGTAATCGATTCAAGGTTTCCATGGCCATCATAGGTAAAAGTGGTCTGCCTGGTGTTGCTGCTGACGGAGGTCAATCGCCCCCTGGAATCATATCCATAATTTGTGTCGTACAGGCCAGGAACAGCAACTGAATTGGTCACAAGGGTATCAGGATCATAGTAATTGGTTACCGTCCTGCCGGTTAGAGAGGTGGTCGTCTTCATAGACTGGAGTACATTGTCGGCAAACGCAGTGGTTTTGCCGTTTATAGTTACCGTTTCCGTAATAAGATCCGGAATTCCGTTCGCATCAGTGTCCTGGTAGGTTCGGCCCCATTCGGTGGTTTTAGTCAGTCCGGAAGGGGTACTCTCGGACTGGTTCTTGACGTACTTAAACCCATATTTCGGATCGAGTTCGTAGTTGAAAATCAGATCCATTCCGCAAGATAACGACTTGGTAAGCGTGAGGCCGTCTGCAGCAGAAGATACGCTGGTTGATCCGCCTCCTGCATTGGTAATAACCGAGGTATAGGTGCCAGTGGAGTACGTATGGTCCAGATAGGAGGTGACGTTGCCTTCACCGGTCGTTATCTGATAGAGGATATCGCCGTTGGGGGAGTCGGTCCTCAAAAAGCTCCAATGCCCTCCTTCACTGTCAAAGGCATCCGTTACTCTACCTATGGAATCATAGAGACGTTCGAATCGGTTACCCTTCGGCTCTACCTTGGCGGTCATCAAACCTCCGGAGGTGTATTCAAAAGTATAGAAGCTCTCGTCGGGATAGGTTATCCTGGTAAGATGGTTGTTGGCGTCTATGGTCAACCAAGTAGTCAGGCCGTAAGGAGACGCAATGGAAACAGGCACACCGCTGCTGTTTCTGCTAATGGTCGTTACGTTTCCGAATTGATCGGTAATGGAAACCAATTCTTTATTTGCATCATAACCGAACTCCCGCAGAACCTTTCCTGTATGAAGGTCTATTGTCTTCTTGTGATTTCCATTTAGTGACATCACATGGCCGATACCGTCATCTTCAGCAAACGCAATTTCATCGGGATTGGCGGCATTGGATAAAAACGAAGGTGTTCTTGCCACTTTGCGCATGCGATTCCCCTCGGCGATGTACAGATTCCCTGCGGCGTCTACCGCAGCACCTCCTGGATAGTCGAGGGAGCCCAATGTTGCCGGCCCTCCATCGCCGCCGCCCGATTCCGAATCCCACGAAGAACCGTTCCCAGCAATCGTGGTTACAAAACCGCTGGTATCCACTTTCCGGATACGGTTATTACCAGAATCAGCGATATATAGATTCCCCAGGGAGTCTGTTGATACCCTCTCGGGATAATAAAGGCTTGCAGCCGTAGCGGGTATATTATCGCCGTTATAGCCCTGAGTTCCGTTTCCCGCCACGATAGTCACGGCCCCGCTGGTATCCACCTTACAAACCACCCCACCATTGGAATAACAAGGATCTGTGTAGTATACATTTCCCTCGCCGTCAGCCACAATATTTGTGGCGCCAAGAGACGTGCCGTAAAAATTCCACCCCATGTCATCCCAGTAGCCTCCAGCGACGGTAGTGATGATGCCACTCGTGTCCACCTTGCGGATACCATCCCAGTCCGCTATGTATACATTACCGGCGCCATCGACGGCAACGTCATATGGCGAGAGGCCGGCATCAGCGGCCAACCCACCATTATCACTGAACCAGCACCGTCCGTTTCCGGCAATCCTGGTCACGATTCCATTCTTATCTAATTTCAGAACCATACAGTGTACATTGTCCGCGACGTACACATTCCCTGCGCTGTCTACATCGAGACCACATGGCTGAATCCAGTCCGCACCAGCCGGGGCGCCGTTTCCAGCAATGGTGGTAACAGATCCGCTTGTATCTATTTGCCGGACAACCGTGCCCTGCACACAATAGATGTCTCCTCCAGCGTCTACTGCAATATCCCTTAAGCTCTGGCTAACCTCTATTCCGACTATCGTGCTGATGATAGCCGCGGTATAAACACTGCTCGTGCTGCCGTCGCCTTTGAGAAGTATAGAATTCATCAGATAGTGGTGCGGAGATAGGCTAAAGCCTTCGGCGATTCCGCTGTCGGGTGTTTTACAGCCGACCGATATGCGGTTTCGTTTCCAATAGGTCATTTCCTGGCGTGCGCGAACACCCGTGATTGTGTCCCCTGCTGATCCGAATGCCCAGTTGACATCATCGGCAGCGCTGTAATAAAGTGCGTCATATACATAGCCAATGCTCGTTTGAGCGGTCCTATCGCCATAAACCGGCTTGCCTCGGCAATCCGTCCCGTCCCAAACAAATTCGGCCGTGCTGTTAGGTAAAGGCTCCAAAGTCTGTTCGAGAGTTCGACCCGCTATTTCGACCTGGACAACAATTCGCTTGAGGCTGGCGGGTACGCTTGCACCGCTGGCCGGAACTGTTATTCTGATTTTGTACCCCTTGACCCTGTTGCTTGCATAATGGAGGGTCATGTCCGTGCCCGGAATTGGAATGTCCTCTTGAAGTATGCGGCTCCTGTCTTCTACGAATGAACCCGTAGGCGTGTTGCAATCGCCATCGTCTGGCTTCTGTTCGTCCGCATCAGCTACTCCAGACGAGGTTGGACCCGTGGCATCCGGCGGTGGCCCAACCGGCCAATTGCAGTCCCACGGCGTGAAATGGGTGACAGCAACCCGCCAATAGGTAGTCCCAGGCTGATATACTGCCGGATCGTTGAGTCCTTGCACTTCATCAGTAGAAGAGCCGTTTCCGTTGAGGTCATCGGTTTGACCGTCGCCGTCGGCATCAAGCGCGTCCACGATCCCGTCGCCGTTCGTATCCAGCAGGCGAACTACTGTCCCGTTGTCTGAAGGAACCCAAACGCCGCGATCCCGATCGTAATACCCTACCGGAACCGGTTCCCCGACCGGAAATCCCAGGAAATTATTTACCCAGGTGATAACGGGCTTTTCGAACTTCACTCTTTGCGCACCATCCACACTCAACTCCGCGCAGTACGTAAAAGCGGAAGTTGGGGGCAGTTTGGCCGGCATCGATTCAGGGGTGGTGAACTCAGTGGCGCGGGTCGTTACAGTAGCAATTTCCCGAATCACATTACCCTGTGCATCCGCCTCATAGGCCCGGTTGTCTCCGGTAAGGACCATGCTGCACGAGCGGCTGCCGAACTCGTCGTTTATTACTGTGCTCTGATGGGTAATCACCGAACCCGGATTGCCATCAAAGGTGAATGTAGTTGACTTAGGATCTTCGGAGATCATTTGAACCGTTTCAGCCACGGCAATATCATTCCAGGGGACATAGACCTGTCTCTGCGCGGAAATCAGGCCTTGTTTTGCATAGGAGACCGTAAAGGTCGTCCCACCTTCGATGGGAATCGAGAATCGACCCTCGGCATCGGTCGAAGCCGTGCCATATTCCGGATGGTCGTGAACCGTTACGGACACACCGGATATGGCTGATCCATCTACTCCTTTTACCAGACCGGTGATCACGGAAAAGCGTTTGGGATCGTATGACTCAGCCGTGGCATCCGGTGGAATCAAGTCCTCATAGCGCTGGCCGAAAGAACCGTCCGGTTGGGGTTCCGGTTCTACCGCGGAGGTAACAACAACTGCCGCTTGGGCCGTGACAGCGCCGCCCGGGCCGGTCGCCGTGATAATGTATGTGGTGTTCTGGGCCGGCGAAACGATCATGGATCCATTGGGGTCAACAGGGCCAATTCCCGGTTCGATATCGCAACTAGTGGCATTAGATGAAGTCCAGGACAATGTGCATGACTCTCCTGCCGCAATTGATGACGGATTGGCGGAAATGCTCACTGTCGGCGGATAAAGAACTGTGACTGTAGTACTGCTCTGGGATGTGCCGCCTGGGCCGGTAGCCGTAATGGTGTATGTAGTGTTTTGGGTGGGGGAAACACTTAGTGATCCATTTGCGTCAACGAGACCAATACCCGGTTCAATCACGCAACTGTCAGCCTCGGTTGAACTCCATGATAAAGTGCACGATCCTCCCGATACGATCGATGCAGGAGCTGCCGAGATACTAATTGTTGGCGGGTAGAGAACCGTAACCGCCGTCGTGTCCGTGGCGGTGCCCGCCCGGACCGGTGGCGGTGATTGTGTAAGTCGTGCTCTGAGCCGGCGAAACCGCCAAAGATCCATTTGGATCGACAGAACCAATATCCGGGCTGATTACACACGTGTCAGCATGAGACGAAGTCCATGTCAGGGTGCACGACCATCCCGATACGATCGATGCAGGAACTGCTGAGATGCCAACCGCCGGCGGGTAGACGACTGAGACTGTGGCACTGCCTTGGGAGACTCCGCCAAGACCCGCAGCGGTAAGGGTATAGGCAGTTGTCTCAGTCGGAGAAACCGTTATCGAACCGCTCGTGTCAACAGAACCGATGCCGGGTTCGATCGTACAGGTATCGGCGTTGGTCGAACTCCATGCCAGGCTGGACGATTCTCCAGCCATAATTGAACCAGGATCGGCACTGAAGTTTATTGACGGGGGCGATATATCTTCGGTAACTTCGACGGTGATGTAACTTCCAGGTTTGCTCTTAAGCTCTACTCTAACGGAGTTGGACTCGGCGAGATTAACAGGGGCCTCCAAGGTAAAGACATTCTGGTTGAAGTCATTTGGTCCGAATATGCTCTGATCATTAATGGATACCGAGCCGCTGCTTATCGCATTGGTGAGTTTCTTGTCCCCGCTTTGACTTCCATTCCGCACAATCAGCTTTCCCTGCCCGACAACGCCGCGGAAGGAATCTACATAGACATTGGGACTGCCTGTCATACGCAGGTACTGTTTGGGACCAAAGACAGCTACGGCCCAAGAGGACGTGACAGTGCAAAGGAATACGGTGAGGAAACAAAAGAGGCTCAGAACGGGTTTCTTCATGACACTTCCTCCAAATCGATGCAGGCTTAATAAATTGGGAAAGAAATCTCAATCCACCTTTGACGAGTGCCAAACTCGGCTCGGCACTTATTTTCACATAAACCGTGGTCCATCCAAGCAAAGTCCGTGCCTTTCAAGCTATATCCGAATCATGCATGAAAATAAATAGTTGTGTCTGATTTGGTACAAAACGAACTGGTGAGGGTGGCAATATAGGCCATATGGTGGAAATAATATGCCACCAGAGTGGAAGTATATTTCACTGCAATGCGAAAGGCTTTGAGTCTCTTAGAGTGTCTTCAAATGCAGCTCGACAGACTGGAAGTTCGTCCTCTCCGACAATGATGCGCCTGCTTGCCATCTGCGGACTATTTTCGATCTCGACAGATTCTGAATGCCCAACCTGCCGCCAAGCCGCAAGAAGACTTGCTGGCTCAACATTTTGAAGACCCTCGTCTGTTACCGGCTTATTTCCCCGGGCAACGATTCGCGGAAGTCGGGTTAGATTCGTTTTCTGTCGAGGCTTCGATACTGAATTGCTTCAGCGATGTGGGTAGACCTGATGGAGTCTTCTCCTTCTATGTCGGCAATCGTTCTGGCTATTTTTAGTATGCGGCTGTATGCCCTGGCGCTGAGGCCGAGTTTGTTTACCGCTGCCTCCAGGAGTGTGTGAGAGTCGGAATCGACCGCACAGAATTTTTTTATCAGGCGGGTATTCATCTGGGCATTGCAGTGGACAGCCTTCTGCCCGAAACGCTCCTCCTGCCTTTTGCGTGCCGCGTTGACGCGTGTCCTGATCTCTTCCGACGATTCCCCCTGGTTGATATTTGCCAGATCCTTGTAGTTCAGTGCCGGGACTTCCACATGGATGTCTATTCGATCCAATAACGGCCCCGAAATTTTGGATTTGTACCTCTGCATTTGGAGGTAGGTACAGTTGCAGGCGTGTTTGGTGCTGCCGTAAAATCCACAGGGACAAGGATTCATGGCGGCAATAAGCATGATTCTTGCGGGATAGGTGAGCGACATAAGGGCTCTCGATATCGTGACAAAGCCGTTCTCAAGCGGCTGTCTCAATACTTCAAGCACATTCTTTCTGAATTCGGGCAGCTCGTCCAGAAAAAGCACACCGTTGTGGGCAAGGCTGACTTCACCGGGTTTTGGAATCTGTCCGCCTCCGACGAGACCGGCATCGGATATGGTATGATGGGGCTGGCGAAACGGACGAGTAGAAATGAGGGCGCTTCCCTTGGGTAAAAGCCCGACTACGCTAAAGACTTTCGTCGTCTCCAGGGCTTCGTCAAAGCTCATTCTTGGCAATATGGTCGGCAGCCTTTGAGACAGCATGGTCTTCCCGGAACCGGGAGGTCCGATCATAAGCACGTTGTGGCCGCCCGCGGCGGCTATCTCCAATGCCCGCTTTACGTGTTCCTGTCCCTTTACTTCGGAAAAATCGACATCGCTTTGGATCCCGGCGGCAAAGAGGCTGTCCAGATCAACTTGAACGGGCGCCAGTTCCTTTCTATCGCTCAAAAATTCTGCAACTTCAAAGAGCCATGCCACCGGCAGGACCTCAATACCCTTGACGACCGCGCCTTCCAGCATGTTTTCTCTTGGAACAATAATGCCTTTGAGCCCCGCGCTGCGGGCGGCCATCGCCATGGTGAGGACGCCCCTGGTGGGTTTGACCCCTCCATCCAGAGAGAGTTCCCCGCAGAGCAGA
The DNA here is from genome assembly GCA_043806955.1 of Pseudomonadota bacterium. Classification (GTDB taxonomy): domain Bacteria; phylum Desulfobacterota; class QYQD01; order QYQD01; family JAZDGK01; genus JAZDGK01. The sequence continues at coordinate 9,598 of JAZDGK010000238.1, forward strand.
TAATGCGAAAGCTTCGCCTTGCTTACCGTTCCGATGGCCGCCAGGATGCCTATTGCCATAGGGAGATCATACCCGGTCCCTTCCTTCTTGATGTCTGCCGGTGCAAGATTCACGGTCACGCGATCGGTAGGGAATTCGTAGCCTGAGTTCTTGATTGCCGACTTGACGCGGTCCTTGCTCTCCTTTACGGCCCCTTCGGGGAGTCCAACCGTGGCGAATGCGGGTAATCCCTGGGTAATATCCACTTCCACCTCGACAATGAAAGCCTCGACACCAAGGACTGCACTGCTTAGGACTTTGGCCAGCATGATTGTTCACCAATAAAGAGAGATAGAAATCAGAATACAGAAGTCAGGAGTCAGAATCGGATACTCACCACTTTCATCCCGGCTCTTGGAGTCTGTCGGACTTAGGGGATCGTCACGAGGAAGTGGAGGAACGAGGCCAAATATTCACGAAGTTGAGGCGCATAGTGTTGCTATGCAACGAAAATTCGGGAATATTTGGGCCGTTCCCCCCACTTCCGTAGTAGATCATCCCTAAGTCCGACAGACTCCTTGGCTCCCGACTTCCTCACTATACAGCAGAATCATCTTCAATATAAGTTCCGCTGCCTGGACCATATCATCTATTTTTATGAACTCATTTGTCGTGTGAACCATTTGCATGCCGGTGCCGAGAATCACCGTCGTGATCCCATGGGCATTGAAGACATTGGCATCGCTGCCGCCGCCGCTTTTCTCTGGAACGAGCTCACGCTCCAGGCTTCTTCCGGCCTCCCGTGCCAGCGAGACCGCCGGATGATCATCAGGGACTTTCATCAAGGGATAATCGAGATCCACGTCCATAGTCCAGGACGGGAGATCTCCCTCTATCTTCCTCTCGGCCCTATAATTCGAAATCGTCCTGTCAAGGCAATCTCTTATCTGAGCCGTTTGCCTGTCAAGCTTGTCCTTATTGTGGCTCCTTACTTCTCCTTTGAGGAATACCTGCTCAGGAACGATGTTGCGGGCCGTCCCGCCGCTTATCAGGCCGATATTCGCCGTGGTTTCATAATCGATACGCCCGAGCTGCATTTGGGCGAGCGCTTCCCCGGCAAGCTGGATGGCGTTGATGCCTTTTTCCGGTTCAAGACCGGCATGTGCGGCCAGTCCGTTTATTCTGATGGAAAGAGTATTGGCCTCCGGCGCCCCGCTTATGATCCGCGTAACGGAGCTGGTATCGAGTGCATAGCCCATTCGGGATTCCAGAAGTCCATAATCGAGGTATTTGGCGCCCCAGAGACCTGTCTCTTCAGAGATGGTAAAGACAAGTTCGATCGGCGCACAGGTTGTGTTACTTTCTTTGAGGACCCTTAAGACCTCGATCAAAATGGCTATTCCCGACTTGTCGTCTGCTCCCAGTATCGTCCGGCCGTCACTTTTCAGGATTCCGTCCGTTTCCACCACATTTATGTCTGTTCCCGGTTCAACCGTATCCAGGTGGGCATTGAACATGAGCGGAGGAAGACCGGCTGCTTTCCCCGGCATACGGACGATAAGATTGTTTGCATTGCTGCCCGCAGCCTTTCCCGCCCCGTCTTCGAAAATGTGAGCATCCATGCCGGTGAAAACCTGTTTCAAGTATTCTGCAATCGCGGCCTCTTTGCCGGACGTACTATCGATTCGGACCAGTCTGAGGAATTCCTGAACGAGGCGGTTTCTATTAATCATCTCTTTTGTCCTTTACGCTTAGGGCTTGCTCAGAAATAACTTGGCACTTTATGCATCACAGCTTCAGGCCGACTTCGGCACGATCTCTCCCAGTATCAGTACAAAGGGCGGCATCAAAAGTGCTGAAAGCCATTCACCGCCGTATTCCCATTCTCCTATTATCCAGGCAGTGGTCAGGATCGTATTGGCTGCCATGGCCAGGTTCGTTCCGAGGAGAGTAGTAGAAAAAAACCAGTTCGGTTTATCGAGAAGGCTTATGGCCAGCAGAGACCCCTTATGGCCTTCGGCAGCCATGTGCTGCAGCCCTTTGCGGTCTGCGGCCACGAGGGCTATCTCCGAACCGGAGAAAAAACCTTCAAGAACCAGTAAGCCTATGAACCAGGTTAAAGGATAAGCGATACTATCCAATCTCAACATCCAGTCTCTTCATTGTGTTATGCGTTCCACCTTGAGTTGCAGGATACGGGTGCCTTTAACCTTCAAAACGGTGAACCGAAGCCCGCCGGAAATGACCACACCGCCTTCTTCCGGCAATTTGCCAAAAAGAGTAAGAACAAACCCGCCGATGGTCTCCACTTGATCGTCGGGGAGACCTGCGCCCGTTGGATATGTCGTTGCCAATAATGAGCGATACCAAGAGTCGGCGAGGGTGCTTCAGCAAGTCGTCGATGATCTCGTATTTGGGATGGCCTTCTTCTTTAAGCCGAATCAATCTCCATCTTCCGAGGGAAAAGAGAGCCGTTTCAGATCCGGCAAAGAATGCAGAACAGAGGAAACAGAAGAGAATTACCGGTACATAAACGGACTGCAATGGATCCAAACGATTAGTCCTGTGTCGAGCGTCATATACGGGCCGGAGGGATGTCGATGTCCGTTCACGGTCCGACTACGGTTGTCCCTTAAAGGACTCTTTTTCTGTGAACGGTCAGCGGTGAATTCTTCATACAACAGACGGCTGAGTCTTTATTACAGCATCGGACTTTACCCTTTTCTTTTTGACCGTCTTTTGTTCGAGAGCCAGATCAATTATCTGGTCGGCATGTCTGACCGGATGAAAAGTGATGCTCTTACGGATGCGAGGCGGTATCTCTTCAAGATCTTTTAAATTCTGCTCCGGAAGAATGATATTTTTTATTCCGGCCCTCAGGGCGGCCAGGGCCTTCTCTCTTACACCGCCAACGGGCAGCACGCGGCCTCGAAGCGTTATCTCTCCGGTCATAGCTATGTCTTTCCTGATCGGGACTTTGGTTGCAGCCGAAATAATGGCCATGGCCATGGTAACCCCGGCCGATGGACCATCCTTTGGTATGGCGCCGGCCGGAACGTGTATATGGATGTCCGTCGTTTCGAAATAGCTTTTTTGGAGATTAAATCTGTCAGCCCGAGACCGGGTATAAGTCAGGGCAGCCTGGGCCGATTCCTTCATGACATCACCAAGTTGGCCGGTCAAAGTGAGGATTCCCTTGCCTTTTATGGTGGATACCTCGATATGCAGTATCTCCCCGCCCTCCTGAGTCCAGGCGAGACCCGTAGCCAGCCCTATCTGGCTGGTTTCTTCTTCGGCCTCAGGAAGAAACTTTGCAGCGCCGAGATAATTGTGAAGAGTAGTGCGCGAGATAATAAACGGCCCACTCTCCCCTTCGGCAATGCGCCGTGCTATTTTCCGGCACACTGTACCGAGCTCCCTCTCCAGGTTCCTTAGGCCGGCCTCCTTTGTATATCGGGAGATCATTTCCAGAATAGTCGCATCGGAGATTTTCATGCGATTCTTGCTGATCCCGTTTTCTTTCAGTTGGCGGGGTAGAAGATATTTCTTAGCTATGATCAGTTTTTCTTCTTCCGTATAACTCGAAAGATCAAGAACTTCCATCCTGTCTTTTAAAGCCGGCGGGATTGTGTCCGTTATGTTGGCAGTCGTGATAAACATGACTCGGGACAGATCAAAAGGCAGATTGAGGTAGTGATCGCTGAAACTGCTGTTCTGTTCGGGGTCCAGAACCTCCAGCAAAGCGGCGGAGGGGTCACCCCTGAAGTCCATACCCACCTTGTCTATTTCGTCCATCATGAAAACGGGGTTATTGGTGCCGGCGGTCTTGATACCCTGAACGATTCTGCCGGGAAGGGATCCAACGTATGTCCGCCTGTGCCCGCGAATTTCGGCCTCATCGTGAACACCGCCGAGAGATATGCGGACAAATTTGCGCCCCATCGCCCTGGCAATTGACCGGCCCAGAGAAGTCTTCCCTACCCCGGGCGGGCCGACAAAGCACAGGATCGGCCCCTTCATCCTGGGATTCAGTTTTCGAACACTGAGAAACTCAAGGATGCGGTCTTTGATCTTATTCAGGCCATAATGGTCTTCGTCCAGTATTTTTTTTGCCGCCCCTACATCCAGCTTGTCTTTTGTCGACTTGGCCCACGGCAATTCAACAAGCCAATCGAGATATGTCCGGATTGTCGATGATTCCGCGGCATCCGGGTGCATGAATTCCAGGCGGCCAAGCTGTTTCAGGGCCTCTTTTCCCGCCTCCTTGGACATGGCCGCTTTCTTGATTTTGGTCCGATATTCTTCTATTTCCTCGACTCTTTCGTCGGCGTCCCCCAACTCTTTTTTGATGGCACGAAGCTGCTCTCTTAAGAAATACTCCCTGTGCGTCTTTGACATCTCTTCTTTCGCTTCGGACTGTATCTTCGCCTGAACAGTATATACTTCCAGCTCCTTATTGAGAAAATCATTTACCTTCTGCAGCCGACTCGATGGATCGATCGTCTCCAGAATGGTCTGTCCTTCCGAAGTCTTCAGGCGGAGATTAGACGAAACCAGATCCGCCAGCTTTCCCGGGTCTTCAACACTATTCAGCACCGCCGACATATCCGCTGAGAATATACCCTTCATCGACATGATCTTTTCGCTCTGTTCGCGGACATTGCGCATCAGGGCCTCGAGTTCGACAGAGACGCCGCCGGTCTCCTCCTCTTCGATTACTTCCAGCTTCACGCGGAAAAATGGTTTCTGACGCATGTACTTTATGACCCTGGCCCTTGAGAGGGCCTGGACGAGGATCTTCTGGCGCCCGTCAGGGAGCCGGAGAGTGCGCATGATCATGGCAACTACGCCCATTTCATACAGCTCATTGGGCACGGGATCGTCTTCCATCTGGTCCTTCTGAGTCACAAGCACCAGCAGACGCTTTTCCTCCAGTGCCTTATTCACCGCATTGATTGAAGATTCGCGCCCGACAAATAAGGGCAGGATCATGGATGGGAGGATCACGATGTCCCTTATGGGCATCAAAGGCAGAGTGTCGGGGATTTTTATGTCCTCCTGATCCTTGACGTCGCCAAATCCAATCAATGTTTCCTTCATATCCGACATATCCGACATATAATTCTCCAGCTCAAACAGTGCCATGCACGTTCATAGCTTTGGGTTAGATGTTTTAACTCCAGCATCGACGGTCCATGGGGGCTTGACCTTCTGCTGTACAATCCGAACTCGCCCGAAGCGGGTCTCCGCGCCGGGTCGCTTCAGCTTCCCTTGTGACGATCCCTTAAGTTCGACAGGCTCCCTGGCTTGTGAGAACCTCCGGTTGGAGGTTACAGTAGATGCATCTTAGCAAGAAAGTGCGTGAAGTCAAGCCGGGAGGCGGCGGGACCGGCGATGATCCGGCGCAAAAAACGGGAGAGCACCCCAAATATCCCGGAGTGTTCGTTACATAACACAACCAAGGGTCTGTCACGGAATAAGTTGTGCAATTCTGAGTGCTGAGGCACCCGACCGGCAAGGCGCGAGGAGGGCGCATACCCGTGAGTATGCAACCGACCAGCAACGCAGCCGGACGGGATGGATTGGCGCTCAGAATGCTCAAGTCATTTCGTGACAGACCCTATCTGTGCCCTCGCTCCCGAAGCGGGTCTCCGCGCAGGGCAGCCTCGATTTTGCCCGTGACGATCTCCCGGGTCCGACCGGCTTCCCATGCCCGTTTTCGGCGATTCATGGCTTGACATTTGCAATGCGCAATTGATATATTAAATCGGAAATGTGCAGAATAAGCGGTATTTCCTGTGTCCACAGAACCTGGGAGCCTTGGTGGAGGTAAGGGCCTGCTCCGAAATAACTTGGCATTTTATGCGTCACAGCTTCAGGCCGGTTTCGTCCGATCCTCAACTGCAAAATCCTCGAAATAGAACGACTATTCCAAGGAGCCTGTCGGACTTAGGAGATCGTCGCGAGGGAAGTGGAGGACGAGCCCAAATATTCACGAAGTTGAGAGGCGATAGTGGACCTATGCAACGAAACTTCGGGGATATTTGGGCCGTCATCCCACTTTCCGCAGTAGATCATCGTAAGTCCGACAGGCTCCTCTGGTTTTGCAGTCTCGGATCAAACAAATCTGACCTAGATCTGAGCGCCTAAAGTGCCAATTAATTTCTGAGCAAGCCCTGAGCTGGGGATTTTCAACGGGAGAAACATGAGCACCAAAACGAAATTTATCTTCATAACCGGCGGAGTCCTGTCATCACTCGGGAAAGGACTTGCAGCAGCTTCTATCGGTGCGCTCCTTGAGTGCCGTGGATTAAGAATAACCATACAGAAGCTTGATCCTTATATAAATGTCGACCCGGGTACAATGAATCCGTTTCAGCACGGCGAGGTTTTTGTCACTGACGATGGCGCTGAAACCGATCTTGATCTGGGGCATTACGAACGATACACCCATGCGAAACTCGGCAAAGATAATAATTATACAACGGGACGGATTTACTTCTCCGTAATTAATAAGGAACGCCGTGGCGACTATCTCGGCGGTACCGTACAGGTGATTCCTCATATCACCGACGAGATCAAACAGGCCATACTCGGCGGGGCTGATGGAGTAGATGTGGCCATTATCGAAATCGGCGGAACTGTAGGTGATATTGAGGGTCTGCCTTTTCTGGAAGCGATTCGCCAGTTCAAGAATGATGTCGGCAAAGAGAACGTGCTTTATATTCATCTTACCTTTGTGCCTTATGTGAAAGCGGCAGGTGAGGTGAAGACCAAGCCTACTCAGCACAGTGTGAAGGAACTCCGCGAAATAGGCATCCAGCCGGACATATTGCTCTGCCGTACGGAACAGTATCTCACCAAAGACCTCAAAGCCAAAATAGCGCTTTTCTGCAATGTGGAAGAAGATGCAGTGATAACCGCCAAAGATGTCGAGAGCATTTATGAAGTGCCGTCCGTATTCCACAGAGAACGGCTGGATGACAAGATCATCGAAAAACTCAATATCTGGACCGGGGCTCCTCATCTTGAAGCCTGGGAAGACTTGGTGTACAGGCTGAAGAACCCTCAGGGAGAAGTGCGTATCGCTATCGTCGGAAAATATGTAAATTTGAAAGAGTCTTACAAGAGCCTTAATGAGGCATTAGTCCACGGAGGCCTTGCCAACAACGCGCATGTGGAACTGCTTTATGTCCGCTCAGATGAAGGCGACAGGGACAGTCTGATTGCAGGCTTGTCCGGAGTTGATGGTATTCTGGTTCCGGGGGGGTTCGGAACGCGGGGCATCGAGGGAAAGATTGAGGCCATAAAATATGCCCGGGAGAACAAGATACCTTTTTTTGGGATATGTCTGGGAATGCAAATGGCGGTAATTGGATTTGCAAGGAACGTAGCGGGTCTCGAAGGGGCGCACAGTACGGAATTTGATCTTGATACGCCATACCCCGTGATTTATTTGATGAAAGAGTGGTACGATTTCCGGACCCAGCAGGTTCAAATCCGGGATGAGAACACAAATAAAGGCGGCAGTATGCGTCTCGGAGCCTATCCATGCCATCTTATCGATGGAACGCTTGCTCATTCGATTTATCAGACCAAGGAAATCTTCGAGCGCCATCGTCACCGTTACGAATTCAATAATCTATATCGAGAGACTCTGGAGAAGAATGGACTTACAATCAGCGGGCTCTCTCCGGATGGAGAATTAGTGGAAATAGTTGAAATTGCGAATCACCCATGGTTCCTGGCCTGCCAGTTCCATCCGGAATTCAAGTCCAAGCCGATGTCCCCTCATCCCATTTTCAGCTCTTTTGTCAAAGCGGCGCTGGAACAAAAGCAGATTGAATTCAACGGGCAGAGAAAAGCAGCCGGAGAATGATACCAGAATTCGCGATCGGACCGACTGGAATCGGGGGAAATAATCCGCCCTTGCTGATAGCCGGGCCTTGTGTTCTGGAGTCAACAGAATCTGCTCTCCATATAGCCAAAACCCTGAAACAAATCGCCCTCCAAAATGGTTTCTCATTTGTTTTTAAGGCATCTTATGACAAGGCGAACCGGACTTCCGTTCAGTCCTATCGCGGACCGGGTATTGCAAAGGGCCTGGAAATACTCGCAAGAGTCAGAGATGAAGCCGAAGTGTCTGTTCTTTCCGACGTGCATAGCGTGCAGGAAGTGGGAAAAGCAGCGAAAGTTTTGGACGTGCTTCAGATTCCGGCGTTCCTGTGCAGGCAGACCGATCTTCTGGTGGCCGCCGCAGGCACCATGAAACCGCTAAACATCAAGAAAGGGCAATTCCTTGCACCCTGGGATATGAAGCAGGTCATCGACAAGGTCAAGTCCACGGGAAACCGGTCTATAATGATAACGGAACGCGGCACATCGTTCGGATATAATAATCTCGTCGTGGATATGCGATCTCTAGTAATTATGCGCGAATTCGGCCTTCCGGTCATATTTGACGGCACGCACAGCGTGCAACTGCCAGGCGGCCAAGGCTCGTGTTCCGGGGGACAACGGGAATTTGTCCCGCACCTGTGCAGGGCTGCGCTGGCCGTGGGGGTGGAAGGCATCTTCCTGGAGGTACACGCAGACCCTGATCGAGCTTTGTGTGACGGTCCCAATTCTCTTCCTCTTGGTTCAATGGGGGAGTTGCTGAGCCGGTTGAAGAAGATCTATGAGGCGACTACCAGCAGATAGCAGGGGAGATATTTCTTTCAGGGCTAGAGATGTTAAGCTTCTGCTCCTGGATGTCGACGGCGTTCTGACCGACGGGAGCATCATCTATAATGATCGCGGAGAAGAGATCAAATCTTTCCATGTGCGGGATGGATTGGGAATAAGACTGCTTCAAAGGTTCGGTATAGAGGTTGCGATTCTGACCAGCCGCATTTCCGAAGCTCTGATGCACAGATGTCGAGACCTTAAGATCGAGATGGTAATACAAGGCATGAGACCCAAATTAAGGGCCTACGAATGGCTGTTGGCCCAGAGAGATCTCACGGATAAAGAATTGGCTTACATTGGCGACGACTGGGTCGATATCCCGATCTTAAGACGAGTGGGGCTGGCTGTTGCCGTCCGGAATGCGGAGGAAGAGGTGCTTTCATGTGCCCACTGCGTGACTGCGCTCGAAGGAGGCCGGGGGGCAGTGCGGGAAGTCTGCGACATCATCCTGAAGGCAAAGAATCTGAAGGAAGAAGCTCTCCTGCTCTGTTTGTAGGCGGTCTTTAGTGTAACCGTTGACCGTTGACCGTTCACCGAAAAGACGTTCCTCGTGACTCTTTGCCAAAAAGACGCTTTTCGGGTTCTTACGGACAACGGTGAACGGATAACGGTGAACGGATACGTTTTAGTGCCATGAGGTTTTATCAGAACAAGAAGACGTGGATGATATGGGGTATTGTGATCCTGGGGGTCATCCTGTTTCTACGACCAGGACATCATCAGCCCTCCAATCGCTGCATGACCCGGAACGTGTTTTTTAACTCCGTGCAGGACAATGCCGATCTTAGAATGGAGAATATTAGATATACCAGCCACTTGAACGGGAAAGACCAGTGGATTCTAAATGCGCACACTGCTCGATATTTCAGAGAAGACGGGAAGGTCTATTTGGACGATATCAAAGCGGAATTACCAACGGATAGCGGTAAGAAATTGAACATTGCCGGAGACCATGCCGCATGTGACCCAACATCCGGGAATATGAGGATCTGGGGGGAAGTGTCGGCAGTTTCATCTGATGAAGAGTATTTCTACACTACGGCCATCAGTTATGATGACGGTTCCCGCGTGCTTAGTACAGATGAGGATGTGACCCTGATTACCCCGCGGCTGGAACTGGAGGGTAAAGGTTTGACTTATGATTTGGCTACAGGTAAGATGGCAGTCATAAAAAACGTCCGTGTTACTGCGGAAAGATACTGAAAACAGGAGCCGGAATTCAGAAGCAAGGAACTTGACAACTCGTTGCCTTTGTTCCGAATGGAACTCCTGGAGCCCACGTCCTCTTGGATTCGGTTGGGGTATGTTGAGAAGATCAGGCGCAGAGAAAACACTCGTATCTTTCTTGATCTGTCTGGTGTTCTGTGTCGGTTCGGCCGTTACAGGGTTCGGGGCCACGGAGAAAAAGACAGTTCCGATACAAATCAAGGCGATGCGTCTCGAGACTTTTAATGACCAGAACAAGATAGTATTCACTGGGAGCGTTGTTGCCAGGCGGGCAGATGCCACTTTGCATGCGGACCGGATGACCGTGCTTTATCGTAAGGAAGGCAAGGCAGAAGACAAGGGGCAAAAGAGAAAGAGTGGACACAAAGAACAGGTTGATATGATATTCGCCGAGGGCAATGTGAAAATAGTAAAGGGGAATCGTATCGCCACGGGTGACGAAGGTGTTTATCACGATTCCGAGAAAAATGTGATCTTGACGGGCAATCCCAGGGTATGGGAAGGC
>JAZDGK010000239.1:0-9646 GCA_043806955.1 Pseudomonadota bacterium
TACAAGATTGCGCCGGATTTTGGGCTGTATTCAAGGCTGCTTAAGGGGCGAGCATACTGAAGTATGTGACCCCTTAAGCAACGCAGAATACGGCCCAAAAGACTAGCAAGATGTCACAGTTATTTCGTAACGCATCCTTAGCCCGGTTTGCGACCTTTGGCCTCTGGGTTCCAGGTTCACGGTTCAGGGTTTTGTCAGTTCTTTAACGATGAACCCGGAAGCGGGAACGTGGAACCCCATGAACAGGTGGAATTAGACGCCGGCGGAAACGAGAAAAGGGGGGAAAGAGAGAATTAATGGTCGGCCAATCTCATTGGGGAGAAACAGTTATTGGAAATCCAGTGGACTTAAGGACTCGGCAAAAGTAATTGCCCCACCTTGCTTGTCTTTTGGTCCGTGTTCCACGTTGCACCAAAGGTTACATACGAAAAGTATGCGCCCTTTGATGCGCCTTGAATACGAACCAAAATCCTGCGCCATCTGGAACAATTATTTTCGGACGAGGCCCTGGAGATAATGCGAGGTGAACAACAACAGCGAAATCAATTTACTTCAACTGCCAAAAACAGGACCCGAAGATCGCCCTCTAGTGATTAACCCGTCGTGCCTCCTTCTTCCGGGGTTTCTGATATCTCTTCTTATACTATCGAATTATGTCTCTTGGCAAGGAGTTTCTCCGGGAGGTTTCAACTTTCCGCACCCGCTGGAAAGAGCCGGTGAGACTACATCGCAACTGTATCCGTTCACCGTTGACCGTTCACCGTTCACCGAAAAGACGTTTCTCGCGCTTTTCAGGTAATATTTGGCTCTTGGTCTCTGGCTGCTTGTCTTTTGGCATCAGGGACTAGAGGGCGAAAGAGTAGGCAGTAAGCAGTAGGCAGTAGGCAGTAAGAAGCAAACGGAATACGCGATCACCGTGACTCTTTGCCAAAAGACGCTTTTCAGGTTCTTACGGACAACGGTGAACGGATAACGGTGAACGGTTACTAGAAAACAGGCTCCTCGGTCACTCTTAAAGATTCTCCCATAATCACCGATCAGTCATGTTAGAACCGGTGCGCTGAGGGCCTGCTCAAAAAGAAATTGGCACTTTATGCATCACAGATTCAGGCCAGCTTCGTCCGATCCTCAACTGCAAAATCCTCGAAATAGAACGACTATTCCTCCGGTTTTGCAGCCTCGGATCGAACAAATCTGGCCCAAATCTGAGCGCCTAAAATGCCAATTTATTTCTGAGCAAGCCCTAAGAGATGACCATGTATCTATGGACAGTGGGATGAGAAAGCCTCGTATCCTGATTGTTGATGATGCAGTCGTGCACACGAAGCTGCTGGCGAATATACTGAAGGATTATGATGTCAGCATCGCCTCGAACGGCGCCGAAGCCCTGGATCTGGCGCACTCGGACGATAAGCCGGACGTGATCCTGCTTGATATCGTGATGCCGGAGATGGACGGCTATGAGACTTGCAGGCGGTTACAGGCTGATCCGGCTACGAAAGAAATCCCGATTATCTTTGTAAGCTCGATGCAGAACGGGGACGATGAGGCCAAGGGATTCCAGTTGGGGGCGAGAGATTACGTCACGAAGCCTTTCAGTCCGGCGGCAATCAAGGCCAGAGTCAAGACCCAGGTCGAACTGAAGCTCTATCGGGAAAACCTGGAAAGGGCAGTCAAGGAGCGCACTCAGGCCCTGGAGGAGGCTTACGTCCAGCAAAAAGAACTGGCCCAGTCGTATGGGCGTTTTGTTTCCAAAGAATTTCTGGAGGTCCTCGGAAAGGAAAGCATAACAAATGTCAGGCTTGGCGACCAGACACAAAGGAATCTAACGGTATTCTTTGCAGACATCCGGGATTTTACGCGCCTCTCCGAATCAATGACCCCGCAGCAGACTTTTGACTTCCTTAATTCCTACCTGAGCCGCATAGCGCCGCTGATAATGAGGCACAATGGTTTCATAGACAAGTACATAGGCGATGGGATCATGGCTCTTTTCCCACAGTCATGGGATGCGGTTGAGGCCTCGGTACACGTTATGGAGGAAATGAAGATCTACAACAAACACCGGCAGAACTCCGGATATGAACCTGTTCAGATCGGCATAGGGATGCATACCGGGGCATTGATTCTGGGTACCGTGGGTTTCAGGAAGAGGATGGAAGCAACGGTCATATCCGATGTGGTGAACATAGCGTCAAGGATAGAGAGTCTGACCAAGATTTTTGGCGCTCAAATCATAATAAGCGGCGACGTGCTTCTTTCCCTCGGGGAAAGGGATAGATATGCACACAGGTTCCTTGGGAGGGCAAGTGTGAAAGGGAAGAGAAACACAGTGCCGGTCTTCGAAATACTGGACGGCCAGCCGGAGGCGGCTCGCGAAGGAAAACTAAGGACAGCCGATATTTTCGAGAAGGCCCTTGCCTGTTATCTTGGAAACGAGTTTGAACGAGCGGCCCTGCTGTTCAAAGCGGTCCTGGAGGCAAACCCCCAGGATAAAGCATCCGCCCTGTACTGTAAAAAATGCACGGACGCCATTAATATGGGAGTGCTGGGGGAATTGTTGAGTGACGATCAAAAACTCATCCATGATGTTCAAGAGTCTTGAGGCATTTCGGGTTACGGTGGCATAGGGGACGTCTTCCGGCCCCAGTCTTCTTTTTGCTCCTCGTTCTTCCAGCCCTTGGCCGCGCTCTTGGTCAGAAACCTGTTTCCTTTCTCTTCCCTTCCTTCCTCACTTGGGCCACCCATTTGCTCTATAGACTTCCACATAAAGCTTTTGGGTGCGTTATCGGTCGGGGATGTACGAACAGGTACTATCCCCTCCCTGCTGCCTTCCCAAGAACATTATCTGAAAGTCTATAGAAGCCTCAAAGCCTTTCATTACAGTGAAATAATATTCCACCAGAGTGAAATATTATTTCCGCTATTTGATCTATATTTTCCACCCTTACCAGTTCGTTTTGTAGCAAGTCATATGCAACTGTTTGTGTTTGCGTGTGGTTCAGGCATAGCTTGAAAGGCACGAAGTTTGTTTGTTGGCGATTAGCCGGACCACGGTCGTAAGTCAAGGTGAGTGCCGAGTCGAGTATTGGGCACTCGTATTGCTTTCCCAGCTTATTAAGCCTGCATCGATTTGGAGGAAGTGTAATGAAAAAAACCGTCCTGAGACTCTTCTGCTTAGTCACCGTATTCTTTTGTGCTGTCACGTCCTCTTGGGCCGTGACGGTCCTCGGCCCGAAACAGTACCTGCGCACTACAGGCAGTTCCGATGTCTATACGGACACTTTCCGCGGCGTTGTCGGGCAGGGAAAGCTGATTGTGCGGAATGGAAACCAAAGCGGGGACAACCGCATCACCGATGCAATAAGCAGCGGCTCGGTATCCATTAATGGTCAGAGGATATTCGGACCTAGCAACTTCAACCAGCATGTTTTCCTCTTGGAGGCTCCGGTCAATCTGGCCGAAGCCAACTCGGTCAGAGTAGAACTGAACAGCAAACCCGGAAGTCACATCACCCTCGAAGTCACCGAAGACATATCACGCCCGTCAATAGACTTCGGTGCCGACCCTGGTTCAATTATGGCTGGAGAATCGTCCAGCCTGACATGGAGTTCGACCAACGCGGATACCTGTACCATCGAACCCGGCATCGGGACTGTTGGCCTGAACGGCTCGATAACGGTCACTTCCAATGAGACTACCACCTATACTCTCACAGCCACAGGCATCGGCGGCACATCCCAGGCAAGCACTACGATTACAGTCCTTAATCCGCCGACAGTGAGCATTTCCGCCAATCCGTCATCAATTGCGGCAGGAGAGTCATGCACATTGTCCTGGACTTCATCTAATGCCGGTAATTGCGTTATCGAACCGGGCGTTGGCGCTGTCGGCATCAGTGGATACATGGACGTTTCACCGGCCCAGAACACGACGTACACCATTACGGCTACCGGACCGGGCGGCACCGCGACAGCCCAGGTCGCAGTACTTGTTACGACCGCAGTGGAACGTGAACCTCAACCGGAGGGTTCTTTTGGCCGGGAGTATGAAGACCTGATCCCGCCGGATGCCACGGCTGAGTCATACAATCCCAAACGCTTTTCCGTAATCACCGGTTTGGTAAAAGGAGTAGCCGGATCAGCGATATCCGGTGTTTCCGTAACTGTTCACGACCATCCGGAATATGGCACGGCTTCGACCGATGGCGAAGGTCGATTCTCGATTCCCATCGAAGGTGGGACGACCTTTACGGTCTCCTACCGGAAAGATGGTTTGATTCCTGCCCAGAGACAGGTATATGTTCGCTGGAATGGTATTGCCGTAGCCGAAACGGTTCAAATGATAGCGGAAGACCCGGCCTCAACTACATTGACCTTTGACGGCAATGCGGATTCGGTGATTACCCATCAGGGCACAATGGTAACCGATGAGTTCGGCAACCGCTCGTGCAGCATTGTCTTTACCGGAGATAACCGGGCCTATGAAGTCGATGCACAGGGAAACGTGATTCAGGAACTCAGTACTGTAACCGCCCGCGCCACTGAATTCACCACCCCTGAATCCATGCCGGCCAAACTGCCCCCAACTTCCGCTTTTACGTACTGCGCGGAGCTGACTGTGGATGGTGCGCAAAGAGTGAAGTTCGAAAAGCCCGTTATCATGTGGGTAAACAATTTCCTGGGCTTTGCCGTAGGGGGACCGGTTCCGGTGGGGTATTACGATCGGGATCGCGCCGTTTGGGTTCCTTCAGACAATGGGGCAGTAGTTCGCCTGCTGGATACAACTGGTGACGGCATCGTGGATGCACTCGACGCCGACGGTGATAGTCAACCCAATGACCTGAACGGAAACGGCTCTTTTATCGACGACAAGGACTCGGTAATTCTGCAGTTTATCAGCCTGGGGCCACTTATTGGCGCGTTCCTCTTACCCACTTCACACCGATCGACTGTAATTGGCCGTCCAGGCCTCCGGACGATTCTCGGCCTCCGGACCCTCCCACTAGACCTGATGCGGACGAACAGAAGCCGGATAAAGGCGACTGCAACACGACTACCGGCTCATTTGTAGAAGACAGGGGCCGCATACTTCACGAGGATATTCCAATTCCGGGCACGGACATGACCCTCCATTATGCAAGCAACTGGGCCAAGGGATACAAAACCATGATAAGAGTACCGGCCAGTGGTTCAAGCGTACCCGCCAGCCTCAAGCGAATTGATGTCCAGGTCGAAATAGCGGGCCGGACTTTCAAACAGACCTTGGAGCCTTTACCCAACAGCAGGGCAGAGTTTATTTGGGACGGGCTCGATTACCGGGGCAAGCCGGTCTATGGCGAGACGGTCGCTCTAACGAGCGTAGGCTATGTATATGTCCCAGTTTACTATACCTACCCTGATTGGTTTAATCAGAGGATGTTTGCAATAGCCGGAGAGGAAAGTACGAATGTTCTTGCCCGCCAGCTAATAACCATGTGGACACGAAACTATTCATCAGTCCATGGCAAACCCGGAAAAAATGTAATAGCTGAAGGCTTTACCCTTTCTTCGCACCGCTCCGAGGGCAGCACAGAAAAGAGTGTTGGTTCCATTAGCACCGTAGCTGGAATTGGAGTCGACGGCTGGGATGACAACTGCCCAATTGAGGTAAAAGTGGATGCGGCGGGAGACTTATATATACTGGAAAACTGGGGCGGGCCCATAGTCCGGAAGGTACATGCCAACGGAGTCGCCACCATTGCCGGAACCGGCGCTCCGGCTGGTGCGGATTGGATTTCCGCAGACGGTCTCGATGTAGACAGAGCAGGGAACCTATACATTGCGGATCATACAAATGGCATGGTACTAAAATTGGACGAGAATGGAATCGTGACCAGGATTGCCGGAAATGGAACCACCGGCTTCAGTGGGGATGGCGGACCGGCTGTTAACGCCTCTCTCTACGAGCCATGGGACGTGGCCGTTGATAGCGTGGGGAATGCATACATAGCCGATCTTTATCGTATCCGTAAGGTTGACACAAGTGGCATGATCACTACTATTGCCGGAAACGGCATTGAATGCTGGGGTTGCTGCAGCGATGAGGGCATGCTGACGTGGGATTGCACCGAAAACGGCGCTCTGGCAACCGAGACCCCCATTTTCGTCCAAGACGTCACTGCCGATGCCGAGGGAAATCTTTACTATACGGATTATTTGAACCACTGTATCCGAAAGGTGAGTACCAGTGGCATTATCTCCACCGTCGCCGGAAAGGGCATTCCAGGATACAGCGGCGATGGCGGCCTTGCAACGGACGCGAGTCTTTATTTCCCCACAAGCGTGTCCACAGATCCATTAGGCAATCTCTATATAGCGGATTATGGGAACAACCGGATCAGGAAAGTGTATGCCAGCGGTTCTATAGTCACTATTGCCGGGAACGGGTTGGACGGATATAACGGTGATGGTGGGGCGGCGACATCGAGCTCCCTTTCGGGTCCAACCAGCGCAGTGGTAGATGCCGCAGGGAGCCTGTACATTGCTGATTGTTGGAACGAGCGCGTACGCATGGTGGCATCTACTCCGTTATTGGCCAATGCTGATGAGATTGCGTTTCCTCAAGAGGACGGCAGTTGCTATGTGATGTCGTTCGACGGTTTGCATAAGCGGACTGTTGATCTTAGTACAGGAGTGGTTCTGCGTAGATTTGGATATGACGGGACCGGTAATCTTCTTTCCACTACCGATCAATTCGGAAATGTGACAAACATCAACAGGAATGGCAGCGGTGTTCCTGTCTCTATTACATCTCCTTACGGCTTAACCACTTGGCTGACCATAAACGCTGACAACCAGCTCACCAAGATATCCTATCCGGACGGCAGCTTCTATAGCTTTGAATACACCTCCGGAGGTTCGATGACCGCGAAGGTGGAACCGAAAGGTAACCGATTCGAACGTTTTTATGATTCTATGGGCAGAGTGACAGATGCCTTTGACAGTGAAGCAGGACATTGGAGTTTTATGAGGACGGACCCCGAGACCGGCGGTATCCTGTATCAGATGATCACCGGTGAGGGCAATGCCACCTCCTATCTGGACCACACGGACACCACCGGCGCCTATACCTCGTTGATTACCGATGCAAGTTCTGGAACAACCAGCGTATCTGTTTCTGCAGACGGCCTTACGCTTACCAAGTTCTTATCCTGCGGAATGGAAATGATTTTCGACTATGGACGCAATCCGAAATATGGGTTTAAGTACGTCAGGAAGCAGTCGGAGAGCACCCCTTCCGGCCTGACCAAGACCATCGAAAAGGGCCGCACGTACCAGGACACTGATTCGAACGGAATTCCGGATCTTATTACCGAAACGATAACCGTTAACGGCAAAACCACTTCGTCTACAAACAATGTGCTCCAGTCTGAGGAGACGGTCACCTCCGCAACCGGCAGGACGGTAACCAGTTTCTATGATCCTGACACCCTTGTGACCAATTCCATTGCTGTTTCTGGCCTCTACAATATCAATTACGGATATGATTCCAGAGGACGTCTGACCTCCGTCATCAGCAATACCAGGCAGACAACTCTTACCTACGATACGAAGGGAAACCTTCAATCGGTTACCGATCCGGATATGCGTACAACCACCTATGAATATGATCCGGCAGGACGCGTCACTCTAGTCCGCCGCCCGGATACAAGCACCATCGGATTCTCTTATGACTCGAACGGCAATATGACCGTATTGAGCAATCCGGTGCCGGTCAACCACATATTTGACCACAATGGCGTCAATCTCCTCCAGTCCTATGAAACCCCATTAAGCGGAGGCTACACTTACGTTTACGACAAAGATAAACGCCATGTCCAAACCATCTTTCCCTCCGGCAAACAAATTAACAACACTTATCAAGATCTAAGGCTTACTCAAATTCAGACTCCGGAGGGCAGTGTATATCTCGACTACCTTTGCAGCACAAAGGTCGGCGCTATGCGTAAAGGGGGAGAGGAAATTGAATATGGCTATGATGGGAAACTGGTTACCTCAGAGACGTTCAGCGGGGCTCTCAATCAGTCCCTGGGGTACACATATAATAATAGCTTCGATATAATCGGCTTCTCGTATGCAAGCGGCGCCGTTAACTACAATTACGACAATGACGGACTCTTGACCGGCGCAGGCAGTTTTGCTATCACCCGCAATACCGCAAACGGCCTGCCGGAAGCGGTAAATGGCGGGGCGTTAAACCTGACCCGATCCTTTAATGGTTACGGCGAAACGGAAGGCGAAGTCTACAAGGTGAACAATCGGGTTGTGAATTCGTGGAACGTGACTCGCGATAATGCCGGCCGAATAACAAGCAAGACTGAAACGATTGACGGTGTCACTTCCAATTACGTTTATACCTATGACGAATTGGGACGGCTCTTAACCGTAACCAAAGATGGAACTCTGATTGAAGAATACAGGTATGATCCAGTCGGCACACGCACTTACGAGATGAACACCTTGAGAGGTATCCCCGGTCGGAGTTTTGACTATTCCGACGAAGATCATCTCCTCACGGCAGGCAACACGGATTATGGATACGATGAGGACGGATTTTTAACAATCAAGGATAAGGAAGATGGATCCAAAATAACGGAGTTTACGTATTCTTCCCAAGGAGAGCTCCTCAAAGTCTCCCTGCCCGAGAACGGGGTGGTCGAATACGTTAACGATCCGTTAGGGAGAAGAATTGCAAAGATAGTGAACGGTGCTACGGTCGAGAAGTATCTCTGGCAGGGCCTGACCCAATTGCTGGCCATTTATGACGGAAACGACAATCTGCTCATGCGGTTTGAATATGCGGATGCTCGGATGCCGGTCGCTATGACCAAAGGCGGAGTTAAGTATTATCTGTCTTACGACCAGATCGGTTCATTAAGAGTGGTTGCAAATGTCTCAGGGACTGTAGTAAAAAGAATTGATTACGACTCATTCGGGAACATCAGCCATGACACGAACCCGTCATTCGAAATTCCCTTCGGCTTCGCAGGCGGCTTGCACGATCGGGATACCGGCCTGGTTCGGTTCGGGCACAGAGACTATGATCCGGATGTAAGCAGATGGACTGCAAAAGATCCCATTTTCTTTGCCGGCGGAGACACGGATCTGTATGGGTATTGCCTGAATAATCCAATCAACCTAATTGATCCAAATGGGCTGATAGCTGGTATCGATGATTTAGCAGCTATTGCCGCACTGACAGCGCTGGAAGCAGCAACTGCGGCCTATCTACAATCGCCAGAAGGGCAGAGAATGCTTAAGGACATCTCTGGCGATGTTACGGATATTATTGATAAAATTAAAGAAGAATATAAGAATAAGTTACAGGAAACCAAGTGTGAAACACGCACCGAATCGACACCACCAAACTTTGAGAAGAAACCCCCTGATGATCCAGATCTAAGGCGAAAACTAATCTTGGCCAAGATTCTGGAACTCGTTGTAAAATGGTGGGGCGGAGGAAGATAGCAGTTATGAACAAAGAAGCATTTTTCGCGCGTACGGTATGTGCCATCAATATACTTGTGCGAATACTGACACCCCCGTTGTATTCATTCGAAAGACTTGAAAGGTATTGTAAGGCTCGTATCACAAGATATCCGAAT
>JAZDGK010000240.1:0-10186 GCA_043806955.1 Pseudomonadota bacterium
AGATGATGAGTTGCGCTATGTCGAAGAGAAGTTTATTCGCCTTTCTCCGTCTTCCCTCCCCGATATGAATCAGGTTCACAAACAGGAGTAGACCCCATTTGATCGATTCAATCCAGTCTTTCATTATCCTTGCCCCCAGTATTCTTCTTGCCGTAACGGTTCATGAGTTCGCGCACGGATGGGTAGCAGATCGCCTTGGAGACAATACAGCGCGCCTTCAGGGTCGCCTGACGCTCAACCCGCTAAAGCACCTCGACCTCGTCGGTACTATAGTTTTCTTCCTCACGCACATGATCGGCTGGGCAAAGCCCGTTCCGGTAAACCCCTACAACTTCCGCAATCCTCGAAAGGGGATGCTCTGGGTAGCTCTTGCCGGACCGGTTTCAAATCTGCTCTTTGCCGTCTGTTGCGCCATACTCCATTACGCCTTGGGCTGCGTTTCCGGCATGTCTTTTCTCGGTGAGCACAGATTTCTTTCACTTGTTACGGAACCCCTTTATATAATGAGCTCAGTTGCGGTCCGAATTAACGTGGGGTTGGCCGTCTTTAATGTCATTCCCGTTCCACCGCTTGATGGAAGCAAAATACTGGCAGGGGTTCTTCCTGCTTCGCTGGCGGCCGGATATGCCCGGATCGAGCGCTTCGGCTTTCTGATTTTAATCTTGCTGCTCATCAGTGGCGTGGTTGACACACTGGTTTTTCCGGTCATTCATATCTTGACCGATGTACTTTTGCACCAGGGCGTCACTGTTTGTTAGAAAAACAGCGCGGCCCGAGCCGCAATCAAAGACATGTGGCTATAGCCACTCTCCTACACACCCCGGCCTTCGGCCACCCCTCTTTCTAGAGGGGAATTGGGTCATCGCCCACCGAAGGTGGGCGGCTTAATTCCCCTCTCGAGAGGGGTGGATTCGCCGTAAGGCGAAGACGGGGTGTGTAGCGGCGTACCGGAAAGCCAAGAGATCTGAAGTCAACTGTATGATTGTAAGTATGTTTCCGAACAAAATGTTGATATTATTTAAAGCTTCTTACGGTTGGCAGAACAGAGAAGAAAATGAATGATCGGCAAAATACAGCTAAAAATAGTCTTTCTTCGTGTCCTTCGCGGTAAAGGGGGGTTTTCATGAAAAGGATCTTGAGCGGCATGCGGCCTTCCGGTCGCCTTCATATCGGACATCTCCACGGCGTTCTTAAGAACTGGATGAAGCTCCAGGAGGACTATGACTGTTTCTATTTCGTTGCCGACTGGCACTCCCTGACCACGGACTACGCCAGCCCCCGGGAAATCCAGGGAAACATCACGGAGATGGTCATAGACTGGTTGAGCGTCGGCCTCGACCCGGAAAAAAGCACTCTCTTTATCCAGTCGGAGGTCAAGGAGCATGCCGAGCTGCATCTGATTCTGTCGATGTTTACTCCGTTGCCATGGCTCGAAAGGAATCCTACTTACAAGGAACAGCAGGAACAGTTAACCAATAAGGATCTCCATACCTATGGCTTCCTGGGATACCCGGTTCTGCAGGCCGCTGACATAATTATGTACAAGGCAAATGGAGTGCCTGTAGGAATTGACCAACTCCCTCATGTTGAACTGACGCGCGAAATCGCCCGCCGCTTTAATTTTCTCTACCAAGAGGTTTTTCCCATCCCCGAACCCATGCTCACCGATATTCCCAAAGTGCCGGGTATAGACGGTCGAAAGATGAGCAAAAGCTATGGCAACTCCATTTTTCTTTCCGACAGTCCGGACGAAATGACCCGGAAGGTCAGCCAAATGGTAACCGACACGAATCGTATGCGCCGGAATGATCCCGGCGACCCCAAGAGGTGTTTTGCCTTTGACCTCCATCGGATGTATTTCCCCGACGAGACGCTGAAAGAAATAACAGATGCCTGCAAGAGCGCTTCCATCGGCTGCGTGGAGTGCAAGAAGAAACTGGCCGCGCAAATAGCGCTCTCCATGGCGCCGATACGCGAAAAAAGGGAGGCGTTACTGGAAAAATCCGACATGGTAATAGAACTTCTCGAACAGGGTTCGCGAAGAGCCCGGCAGCAGGCCGGCGCTACCATGGAAGAGGTGCGAAACGCTGTCTGGGGAGAACGGAGATGGAATACCAAGTGACATCCATTAACCGTTATCCGTTCACTTGTTGTCCGTAGGAACCTGAAAAGCGTCTTTTGGCAAACAGTCACGGTGATCGCATATTCCGTTTCGGTCTCTAGTCCCTGATGCCAAAAGACGAGGAACCAGAGCCCAGGAGCCAAATATTACCTGAAAAGCGCGAGAAACGTCTTTTCGGTGAACGGTGAACGGTGAACGGATACGAACAGTCAACGGTGAACGGTTACTACCAGGTAAAACTGGACGCCTTTGAAGGCCCCCTCGATTTACTGCTCCATCTTATAAAAAAGAACAAAGTCAACATCTACGATATTCCCATAGCAGTAATCACGCAACAGTATCTTGACTATCTGGGCCTGATGCGCACGCTCAGTATGGAGATTGCGGGCGAGTTCCTGGTCATGGCCTCCACGCTTACCTATATTAAGTCAAAGATGCTCCTCCCTCAGCCGGAAGAAAGCGAAGAAGAAGATCCTCGGGAGGAGATCGTTCGCCCGCTCCTCGAACTGATCGAGATCCAAAAAGCCGCCAGGCAGCTTGAAGAACGGCCATTATTGGACAGGGACGTTTTTTGCCGTGATTTCGTGCCGGATGAAATACGCGAAAAAGTCCCTGAATCAGAGCCGGTATTTTCCGTCAATTTTTTTGATCTGATCGATGCCTTTCACAATTTGATGCAAGACCAGAAAGTGGAGTCCTTTATGGACATCACATTGAGCCGGGTAAGCCTCACGGAGAAGATAGACGAAATACTGAAAAGCCTCGTCCCGGGGGTCCGGGTACCGTTTTTCAGCCTTTTTTCAGACCAGACGACGCGACAGGAATTGATTCTAACCTTCCTGGCCATCCTTGAAATAGCCCGTCTCGGATTGACCACCATCCGGCAGAACGAGGCCGGCGGGGAGATAACGCTTACACTGAGGTAGCAGTAAGCGTTCACCGTTATCCGTTCACCGTTGTCCGTAAGAACCTGAAAAGCGCGAGAAACGTCTTTTCGGTGAACGGTCAACGGTGAACGGTGAACGGTGAACGGATACAAGTAGCAGGTTCCCGAGCCTTCATCTCTTTCTCTTTTTGGAATTCACCGCTGCCGGACGCAACTGTTTATTCTTCCTGGAGCGTTTCTCCAGCAGTTTTTTCCTTTTTATTTCCTCTTGTATTCTCGCCTGCTCCTGGCCGGTTTCGATCTCTTTTTCTATCTCTACGAGCCTTAGACTCCAGCTTCTGCATTCATCCACTCTCTTGGAATAATCGACCTCTCCGATCTGAAGGCCCAGGTGTGACAGAGAAATCTCCAGGTTGTTGAGCTCGCCCCTATATGAGTCCATAGACCGATCCGGAATTCGGGATGCGCTTTCAATTACCCCTCTAACCCGATTAGCTCCGATCCTCAGGTCGGAAACCGCTCTCTCCAGCTCGACCCGCAGAGATTTTCTCTTCTCCTCCGAGACAAGAACGGCCGCATCCGCCTCTTTCTTTGCCAGAATAGCGGCATGCTTTGCCTCCCTGTAGTTTCCCTCTTTCATACCGGCAATACTGCTTTCAAGCGCCCGCCTTGCGCGGTCGATCCGGTCTTTGGCATAGACCGGGGCTTGAGCCTTCACGGCCAGCCTATAAGCCACTTTTGCCCTCTCCACCTCAGCCTCCGGCGGTTCCGAACAGCCATTGAGGACCAAGAGTAGAACTACAAGACAGTATCTGAAGATCTTGCTTCCCGTAACCCACCTCATACCGGCCCTAAGGGACTTGGAAATTTCCAACATACCATTTTAGGATCAATGTCCAATGTTCAATGCTCAACAACCAATTTCCAATCAGGAGCAAATACCTTGGACCTTGGACATTGAGTATTGGACATTCGATATTGGGAATTGACCTGTGCGCGGCATACTATAGACTTCCAGATAAAGCTTTTGGGTGCGTTATCGGTCGGGGATGTACGAACAGGTACTATCCCCTCCCTGCTGCCTTCCCAAAAACATTATCTGAAAGTCTATAGCATTTTCCGGATCACTAAGCTTTCAGCCTAAGATATCTTTGCCTTTGTCTTTTGCAAAAGCTGATCGCTGGCTCTGCACGATACTATTCAATCATCGGCGTCCCTTTGTCAAGACGGTATCGGATACAATGCCGCTAAAATAATGTCCGCCAGTTCCCATGATTCTGGAACAATCCGGGATGACATTCGGTCTTGGTGTCCCGGTTCCACTATTAGGGTATTTGCGCCGTCCCCCTTCACTTTCCGCAGCAGATCATGCCGAGTCCGACAGACTGCTGGTGAACAACCACGCCCGGTTGGAAAGTTCTTTAATATTATCGATAAGTATGATATGGACCGAAAAAATGGTATAGACACCGCGACAAGAATCTAAGACGTCGATCGCATGACGTTTCAAGAAACGGAGCTGTTGCGATGCCTGGTCCATATAGACTTCCTCATTCGCAGGACAATCCCTGCGTGCAATGGGGAGAAAACAGGTGCCTGTCCATGGAACAGTCTGGAAAAGGCAGTATTTTGAGAAGGGTTCTGGCCAACGACCATCTTCCATCGCTCTCTCCTTTGTTGATCGAGTTGATGGATGCCGCTGCAGATGAATCCTGTTCGGTAACGAGCCTCGCCGAGACCATCCAGAAAGATCCCGGTCTGTCCACCCGCCTCTTAAAACTGGTGAACAGCGCTTTCTATGCACCCAGGCAGAAGGCATCCTCCGTATCCCAGGCCATCATGGCTATCGGGTTGAAGCGGCTCCGTGTGCTCATTCTCACTGTTTCGTTGAGGGATGCCTTCCCGTTAGGCAGAATCGGGGGCATGGATTATGATTACTTCTGGAAGACCTCTCTGTACCGGGCTATTATTGCAGAAGAAATCGTGCGCTCATCAGCGACATTGAAGGATATTGATCCGCAAGAAGCCTTCCTGGCCGGTTTGATACTGGAAGTCGGAATGCTCATGATTTTTCAGATCTGTCCGGAGGTTCTAAAGGATTCCTTCCCGGGAGGGAACCTTTCCCTCAACGAAGTCATCCTGTGGGAAAAAAAGCATTTAGGCATCCATCACCGGGAAATCGGTTATATGACCCTCAGTCGCTGGAGGTTTCCGGAGACCCTGATTGAGTGTCAGAGGTTCTTCGGCCCGGACGCCCTGGTTGCAGAGCGCTCCGGAATGTGTAAACTGATGGAGCTTACAAGGGCTACTGCCCACATACTCTTTGGCAAGCTGAACAGTCTCGAAAAGATACAGGAAGCAGCGCCGATCCTGGGACTGGATCCTTCCGGATTTGATGAGATCTTATGCCGGGTATTCATGCGTGTACAGGAGATGGCCGATCAGCTCCGCCTCAATATGAACTCGGACAGAGATGTTTTTGAAGTTATGGAGAAGGCAAATCTGGCCCTGGCAAGAATAAACGGGTCGCTGGAAAAGAATCTGGTCAAGATACTGGGGTTGATGTCCGATCAGGAGAGGTCCGAAAACGATAAAGGGGTCCTGGAGGACAAGAGAAGAGTTGTAGAAGACTTTATGGAGGCAGTTGCACACGAGATTCGTAATCCGCTCATGGTTATCGGAGGTTTTGCAAGACGGATCAGCAGAAGTCTCAGCGACAAGAACGACCTGCTCAGCTATACAAACATCATCACCCGGGAAGTCACCCGACTTGAAGCAGTGCTGACTGAAATGTCCGCTCTCTCCCACACATGCAAGCTCTCCGTCGGCGAATGGGATTTAACGGATGTGCTGAATGACGTTCTCGATGAAAAGCAACCCCTTTTTGACCAGAAAGGGGTTAAAATCTTACGTGATTATGAGCCCATTCCATTCTTTCTCCTGATGGACCGCGACGCAGTCTCGAAAGCTGTCGGCTATATACTGGAAATGCTGGCCGAGTACACCGATGATCAGGGAAAAATCTGGCTCGTATTCCAGCCCCTCCGTACCGCCGAAATCAGAATCACTATCGGAAGCGTCGGGGCAAAGATACCCGAAGATGTCTGCCAGATGCTTTCAGACCTCGATTTTTCTTCCAAAGCATTCGGCCGGGGATTAAGCCTCATTATGAGCCGAAAGATACTCGAAGCGCATGATGGCCGGGTGCATATAGAAAAGGAAGACGATATAACGCGTTTTGTAATACACCTGCCTGTAACAGAGGACCAAAAAGAACACCGCAGGCAGCAGCAGAGAACAGACTAGTAGTATGATTCCTAACCCGGACAAGCCGGAAATCCGAAATCCAAGATCCGAAATCCGAAATCACTCGGGTGTCCTGAATTCCTCAAGCCGCCCGTCCGGCAAAAATGAGGCCCGGGATCCGGCCTTAAGCCAAACCCCCTGGTAGCTCTTATCCTCTGCCAGGACACAGCGTTTCAGGCTCCCGTCCTCATGAAACCCTATCCAGGCTCTGCCTCTGCATGGAACACCTTGAAGTTTCATATTCTCCGCCAGCTCACACGCCGAAAGCCTTCCATTCTTGTGAAACAGCACGAAGGTCGAGGCCTTCGCCTGTATTCCCTGGATAAGCTGGTCCCCTGCAAGGTAACATCTCAGGAGCTTGCCGTTATCATGGAGGTTAACCTCGCTGTCCCTCCGGCATACGACGTCTTCAAAACGAGTGTCGTTTCGGAGAATACACCCGGAAATAGTGCCTGTATGCGAATGGAACCAGACCCAGGTTTCCCGTTTGCATCTTAGGGACGCGGCCAAAAGTAATTGTCCCAGCTTGCTTCTCTTTTGGTCCGTCTTCCGCGTTGCGCCAAAGGTTACATACGACAAGTATGCGCCCTTTGATGCGCCTTGAATACGAACCAAAATCCTGCGCCATCTGGAACAATTGTTTTCGGCCGAGTCCCTTACTCCGTCGACCCATACATCCTCTGCGGGACGAAAACCTGAGATATCTCCATTAGCTGAACAAATGAACTCGGTTCCGGTGCACAGGTCCATGCCATTAATGGAAAATGAATGCGAAAGTGTGCTTCGTACCGGGAATCCGCCGGCCAGCCATAGTTTGGCGCCGGCCAGGCAGGGTACTCCTCTGATGATCGAATCGCGGGCCAGGACGCCTTTGACGAGAAAGCCGGTCTCGGAGAATTCAACCCGTTCTCCGCCCTTGCACCATATTCCCTGGATGCCGGCATCTTCAGTAAGTCTGCCCTTCCAGAGACTTCCGTTTTTATGCAATTCCGTGATCGTCTCGCCTTCGAACGCCGCGCCTTCAAATTCAAAGTTGCCTGATGGACAACACCGCCAGAGCCGCCCGTTGCTGTAGAAAGAGACATCCGTACCTGCCCTGCAAGGGAGACCCTGGATCACCCTGTCCTCGTTCAGCCTGCATATGGCGAATTGTCCGCCGTTCACAAAAGTTGCCTGAATCTCCAAATCAGCTCCCAAATGCCGCCACGTAGGGACTCAAAAGTTTCCATCATACCATTTTCGGATCAATGTCCAATGTTCAATGCTCAATAACCAATTTCCAATCAGGAGAGGGTGCTACCCTTGGACATTGAACATTGAGTATTGGACATTCGATATTGGGAATTGACCTCCTATGCACGGTATATTAGCATCTTCCGCATCCCTTACGACTCTTCGAGCAGGCACAACACTCCATCCCTGTCAAATACGACTCTCATTCCCGCGGCAAGAGAACGTCCTTGCACCTTCGTGCGTTCGTGAAGTTCGCCCTGCCACAACTGCCGGTTGTCATGAAACAGCACTATTGATTCCGATCGGAGAAGCACACCCTGCATTTCCTTCC
This sequence comes from Pseudomonadota bacterium, assembly GCA_043806955.1. Taxonomy (GTDB): domain Bacteria; phylum Desulfobacterota; class QYQD01; order QYQD01; family JAZDGK01; genus JAZDGK01. The sequence continues at coordinate 7,879 of JAZDGK010000240.1, forward strand.
TGCAGGCAAGCATGGCTCCCGCCAGCGTCCTGTTCCTGTGAAACCAGACAGTATGGGCGCCTGAACATGGCACGTCCTGGACAATGCACTTCTCGGCAGGAACCCCTGCCAGAATTCCGCCCTCCTCGTCCAGCCACGTTCGCCTGTGTGCATCCAGTTTCAATCCGCCAATGGTGACGACGCTGTCCCCGGTATCGAATGAAGAAAGCCTCCCGCTCGGAAAGAGGCAGATTTCCGCTCCACATGGAATCTCTATCCCCTGGATCGAGATCACTTCAGAGGTTTCCGTCCTGAAAACCACTCCATTCTCATGGAAGACGGTGAAAGCCCCGGCACAGCACGAGACACTTCCCAGCATTACGTCCTCTGAAAGGGTACAGAAAGAGATCTCCCCGTTCCTGTAGAATTCCACTTCCGTGTGGGCCATGCATGGAACCGGCCCCATGTTCGTATCCCTTGAGAGCAGGCACCGCCAGAGATGTCCGTCCTCGTGGAATCCGACTATGCTCCCCGCTCCAAAGCGAATCCCACCTATGACCGCGTCCGAAGCCAGCTCACAACTCTTGAGCCGGCCGGCGCCGGGAAAGACCATTCTATTCTTTGCTTTGCATGGGATTTTCATAAAGTACCCTGGGCGCCTGTCGGACTTATGGGTGATATACTGCGGAAGTGGAGGGAACGGCCCAAATATCCCCGAAGTTTCGTTGCATAGCAACACTATGCGCCTCAAATTCGTGAATATTTGGTCTCGTTCCTCCACTTCCTCGCGACGATCCCCTAAGTCCGACAGACTCCTAGGTTTCCGGACGGAATCACCACGCATGTGCGAAAAAGAGCCCAAAGGCTTCTTGACAAAAACTTGAACCATGAGTTACAAGACTTAGCACGGCTCGAACTCCAGTCCACTTCAGTTTTTTACACAAAGACATTGCTTTTATCAATTCCGATTTATGATGACTAGACGCATTCTGCCCGCATCCTTTCATATTGCAGCGTATTCGGACTTAGATCCCCTGCCCGAACGAAGACCGCTTTGGGGAGATTATTGGCTCAAAGAGAATCTCCGCCATGAGATACGGGACCTGCATTTTTCAGTCCTGGACAGCGATTCGGCAGTTCTTATACATCTTTTTGGCAAACCCCTCGAATCACTGCCGGAAGACAGTTATAAGATACTTTGGAATCACAGTCATCCCGATTGGGTCACTCCTGAAGTTTTATCCAAATATGACAAGATATACTGCATCTCAAAGCCGTTCATTGCCAGGATAGAACAGATGGGCTTTGAAGCGGAATGGCTCATGGCGCCCACCAGCGCACAACCCGTGGATTCTCCCAAAGCATTTGATCTGGTCTTCGTAGGCAATGCGCGCCGGGACGGCACGGAACGGGCTATAGAGTGGCTCTCCGGCGCCCCTTATCATATCGGGGTTTGGGGCCTTGGCTGGGAAGGCCGTATTCCCGCCACTTGGATTCGGGGGAAGTTCTTCGAAAACAAAGCCTTGGGCAAACTATACTCTTCGGCGAAAATAGTCATAAACGATCATCATGAGGATATGCGGCGGGAGGGTTTTATAAACCCGCGCATTCTGGACGCCATGGCAAGCGGGAGTTTAGTGATCTCGGACTACACCACTTCGATGGAAGAGGTATTCGAAGATGCGGTCCCTGTTTTTAACACTCGCGGGGAACTTCATAGCCTCGTTGAGCGGTATCTTGCCGATGATTCGGAACGAGAGCGTCTGGCAGTGAAGGGACGGCAGATAGCGCGCAAGTTCTCGTACGCAGCGGCCGCAGCAAGAATTGTTGAGCATGTAAAAAGCACGCTCTGCTGATCGCCGGGAGAACTAAGTACAGCTCCACATGAGAAGGTATCCATTATGCTGAAATTCACCCGTCGGATAGGCGGTCCTTTCCAGGGCCGCCCAGCGACCGAGGCGTCCATAGGCGGGGTTAGAAAACCCCGCCTATTCGGGCATTGTTTTTGGGTACACATTTGTGTGGAGCTGTACTAAGGGTCTGTCACGGAATAAGTTGCGCAATTCTGAGCGTTGAGGTGCCCGTCTGGCAAGACGCGAGGAGGGCGCATACCGTGAGTATGCAACCGACGAACAACGCAGCCGGACGGGATGGATCGGCGATCAGAATGCTCAAGTTATTTCGTGACAGACCCTAAGGATGCGTTACGAAATAACTGTGACATCTTGCTAGTCTTTTGGGCCGTATTCTGCGTTGCTTAAGGGGTCACATACTTCAGTATGCTCGCCCCTTAAGCAGCCTTGAATACAGCCCAAAATCCGGCGCAATC
>JAZDGK010000241.1:0-4288 GCA_043806955.1 Pseudomonadota bacterium
AGGGTTCACGGTTCACGGTTCAACCCTGAACTTTGAACTCTCAGAACAAAATCTCTGCAAACGCTTTACTGTAAAGGCCTACCGGACGCAGTGAAAAATATTCTGCCAAAACTGTCATTAACCTTACGACTTAGTGACTAAATAATTCGTGGGACCACGAAATAACTATCCGATTTCGCGGGGGCGTTTGCCAGGCTTTTCTCCGGGTTGAGGCACGGCTCCACTCGGTCTTCTCTGAAGGCATTGGTAAGAGACAGGGCATTATATACCGGCTTAACCTCGGTTGTGTCGAGCTCATTAAGTTTTTCTACGTAGCTCAGAATCTCATCAAGCTGCCTGGCAAAAAGCTCTATTTCCTCTTCAGAGAAAGAAAGCCTCGCCAGATTGGCCACATGCCTTACATCTTCCGGGGTAATTTTCATACAGGTCTCCGTTGGTAGCTCAATTTGGGGACTCAGAAGTCCCAACTGTACGTTTTGAGACTAATGTCCAACACTCAATGCTCAATATCCAATTTCCAATCAGGATGTTCCTTGGACGTTGAATATTGAAAATTCGACATTGGAAATTGATCTGTGGGCATATCAGCATTGTTCCGGCCCCTTAAGATAATCCTTCAGCGCCCCTTGCCATGGTCTCAGGAAATCTCCGGTGATCTCAGCATATCTTGCGTTGTCGAGGACCGAATAGGGCGGCCTTGGGGCGGGACGGTCAAGCTCCGATGTCTTGATGGGGACGAGGCCGACATTACTGTATCCGGAGATTCTCACAATCTCTTTGGCAAACTCATACCAGGTGCACACTCCGCTGTTGGTAACGTGCACAATCCCCGAAGTCTTCTTTTCAATCAGATCGCTTATGGCTGATGCCAGATCAATCGTAAACGTCGGAGAACCTGCCTGGTCGTCTACAATTCTAAGCGTGTCCTTTTCCCCTGCAAGCTTGCGGATAGTACTCACGAAATTAGTCCCGTTTTTTCCGAAAACCCAGGAAGTTCTTACGATCAGTGAATCCGGAATACCTGAAGCGTATTCCTCTCCCTTGAGCTTTGAACGCCCGTACACACTGATCGGGTCCGGAATATCGTTTTCCCGGTAAGGGCTGTTTTTTCTGCCGTTAAATACGTAATCGGTGCTCATCTGGATGAGCCTGGCCCCATGGACGCTGCACGCTTCCGAGATGAATCGAACGGCTTCTCCATTCACGAGGAACGCCTTTTCCCGATTCTGCTCGCAATCATCCACTCTGGTAAAGGCGGCGCAATTGATGACCACGTCTGCATTGCTGGAGGCGATGCCCTTCCTGCAGGCCGTTTCATCCGCAATATCCCAGTCGGCGTGTGTATGGGCAATGACCGTATGGAGTAACCGGATGCGCGCGACAAGATCTGTCCCGAGCATTCCTCTTGCTCCGAGAACCAGAATTCTCATGGCTTTTTGTCCCGCATGATCCTGGCTTCGTACATCTCCTTATAGTAGGTTTTATACTCGCCGCTCTTTACCCGGCGCCACCAGCCCTCGTTCTTTTCATACCAATCGATGGTCAGGTCCATGCCTGCTTCAAAAGGAACGGGTGGGCTCCAGTTCAGTTCGCTCCGCATCTTGCCTATATCCATTGCGTAGCGCCGGTCGTGACCGGGGCGGTCATCGATAAGAGTAATCAGGGAATCCGGTTTCCCGAGTCTTGCCAGGACTGTCCTGATTACCTCGGTATTGGTACGTTCAGCCTCTCCACCGATGTTGTACACGCTGCCGGCCTTGCCATGGTGCACTACGGCATCGATTGCGGAACAGTGGTCTCCCACATATATCCAGTCCCGCACATTCAATCCGTCGCCGTACAAGGGTATCTGTCTGTTTTCAAGGGCGTTGGTTATGATAAGAGGGACAAATTTTTCCGGAAACTGATACGGGCCGTAATTGTTTGAGCATCGGGTAATCATCGCCGGGAATCCGTGAGTTTTTACGGCAGCACGCACCAGAAGATCGCTTCCCGCCTTGGAAGCCGAATACGGACTGTTCGGGGTAAGAGGCGTCTCTTCTGTAAAACGGCCCTTTTCAATACTCCCATAGACCTCGTCTGTCGAAATATGGACGAAACGCTCAGTATTCGCGCACCTGCATGCGTCGATCAGTACCTGAGTACCTGCTATATTGGTCTGTATGAACGGATGTGCGTCCGTTATGGAGCGATCGACATGGCTTTCAGCGGCAAAATGGACGACGCAATCTACTCCCCGGAGGGCTTTTTTGACGGTTTCCGGGTCTTGAATGAAGCCTTTGACGAAAGTGTATCGAGAATCGGTTTCAAGCCCCTTGAGATTTTCCAAGTTGCCCGCATAGGTCAAGGCATCGAGATTCAAGATCCGGTAATCATAGCGCTCAAGCATATACCTTATAAAATTGCTTCCGATGAATCCGCAGCCGCCTGTCACAAGTATACGCATTATTCATCCACCTTGTATGGTGATGCCGCATCTGACTCGTGCCGGATTTCATCTACCTCCCGGCTCCTGTTCGGGCCGCCGTAGAGGCGGTTTGGGAAATTAAGGACCTGTCCGCCTACGTTTCCTATATTCCGATACGCGTGTATGACGCCGGGTGGAACTATTACGATCTTAGGCCGGTCGTCTCCGGCAAAGATTACCTGCCGGAAATTAAATGTGGGGGATTCCCTGCGGTTGTCCCACAGGATTATCTTAAAGTTGCTTGGCCCGATGAAACAGAAATAGTCCGTCTGCTCCAGATGTTCGTGTGGCCCGCGAACAACGCCCGGCTGAGTTATGGAAACGTAAGCCATGGCAGGGAATAATTCGATCGGGATATCATCCTGGCGAAAGCATTCCGCCAGCCAGCCGCGTTCATCGAGGTGCTTCTTCATGTCGCGTGCCATTACGCCTTGAATAATTCCGTCTTTGAACAAATCAGACCTCCACCAACGATTGATCACCGACCATAAGCCGCAGCGCCTGATGCCTTGTCCGGTTTTTGCAGATCCTTGCCTGTCTGCCCACGATGCTGTCTTCCAGACGAGCAACACCCTCCACTACAGACTGGCACAAAACCACGGAGTGTTCGACTACCGAGTTCACAATCCGGCTTCCGTCACCAATGCTGGTGACGGGCCCGATAAAAGAGTCGATGATTTCCGCGCCGGCGCCTATGATGGCCGGCCCTCGCACCACACTGTTGGAAACCCGGGCACCTGCCTCGATGTGAACCCGGCCCGAAATCTCACTGCTCTCATCGACTGATCCCCTTATATCCCGTTTTATGTAATCGTCCAGGACTGTAGTGTTGGCAGCAAGGAAATCGTCTTTTTTCCCCGTATCAAGCCACCAGCAGTCCAGAATCTCGCCGTTCACCTTGGCTCCCATGTCAATAAGCTCCTGAATGGCATCCGTTATTTCAAGCTCACCGCGCCAGGACGGTTTTATGCGGCTTATTGCCTCGTGAATGCGGGGAGAGAAGAAATAAACGCCTGCGAGGGCCAGTGATGAAGGCGGATCTTTGGGCTTTTCAACAAGGCGTTCAATCCGTCCCCCGTTCAGAACCGCAACCCCGAAGGCCTGAGGATTCGATACCTCTTTAAGGAACAGGAGTGCATCGGAAGGTTCGGATTTGAATCTGTCCATTGCGTCTTTTATTCCCTTGCCAAGCAGATTATCGCCCAGATACATGACAAAAGGAGAGCGCGCGAGAAATCTGGAAGCAGTTTTCACCGCATGGGCGAGGCCAAGCGGTTCCTCCTGCAGTATGTAACTGATTTCTAACTGCCATTTCTCACCCCGCCCCAAATAATCCCTGACCTCCCCCTGAGTCTCCGGGGCTACTATAACTCCAACATCCTTAATACCCGCCTCTTTTATGTGGTCCAAAACATAGCCCAATATCGGCTTGTTTGCTACCGGGACGAGCTGTTTGGCCATGGTATGAGTAAGAGGCCTTAGCCGGGTCCCTTTACCGCCGGAGAGCACAAGGGCTTTCATGGGGACATCATGAGGAGTGGACTTCGACTTGTTCTGCTTTTTTGAAATGATCATTTTTTGTCTTCCGCAAGAAAACCCGAGTTCTGGATACATTGACCTTGGACAAAATTGAACATTTTGCAAGAGGCTCATGAATCTTATGAATCTAAGGACACATAAGAGCCTCTTGCAAAATGTCCCCTTTTGCCCAATCTCTGCGTCAGGCTCAGATTTTAATCCTCAAAATACTACCAGTATTCCTGCGGTTAAAATCTTCGCCTTCCTTGACCTTGGACAAAATTGAACATTTTGCAAGAGGCT
>JAZDGK010000242.1:0-11084 GCA_043806955.1 Pseudomonadota bacterium
GAAACTCAAAATCCGAAATCCGAAACAAATTCGAATGACCCAAAAACGGAAAATTCAAAACGCTAGAAAACAAGACAGCACCGCGTTAATGAAATGAAAGTCTTGCCGGATAATGCGCGAATATTTTCCCTTAGTGACTAAGAGCATCCCTGCGGTGAACGATCATTTGATGCTGGTTCCAGGTTCACGGTTCAGAGTTCACGGTAAAACTTGCAACTCTGAACCGTCAACTTCGAACCACCCGATATCGAGTATCGAGCCCGTTATTCGGCCACCGCCCCGTGCGAAAAACGTCCTTTCGGTGAACGGTGAACCGTTACCTCTGCCCGCTATGCTCTGAAGCCGGCCTCCAGATCGCGAAGAGATATTATATCTAGACACCTTCTTTGAAGCTCACGGAAGGTCGAATATTCATAGGGAGGTTCATTCTGAAATGCGGGATCCAGAGTGGCGCCGGGATTGAAATTCTGCAGTTTGTAGTCCTTGGCGCCACGCAACTGCCCGGCCAGGTTAAGTACGTCCTCTATGCCGAGAAGTCTCGGAACGATCGTGGTCCGGAATTGATAGGCCGTGCCTTCCTCCATAATAAGTTCAATAGACTCTTTGATCTCGGCCAGAGGTGGTATAACCCCTGTACACCGCCCGTAAAGAGGCTCTGAAAGGGGGGCCTTGACATCCATGGCGACAAAATCGATAAGGCTCTTTTGGAACAAGTATTCCAGCACTTTCGGATTTGATCCATTGGTGTCAAGCTTTGTCTGGAAACCCTTGTCTTTAAGCTCGAAAAGCAGATCCGGAAGGAAATTATGGATTGTGGCCTCACCGCCCGTGATACAGACGGACTCTACCCAGCCCTTAAGTTCGCCTAGCCGTTTAAGAATCGATGAAAAGCGCCAAGCCGGAAGACTCCGGCCGCCGGTAGCCAAGTCGGGATTATGGCAATAAGGGCACCTGAAGTTGCACCCCGGCAGAAACAGAACGGCACAAAGCCGACCCGGCCAGTCCACAAACGAGGTCTCCACAAAACCCTTGATATTATATGAAAAGGTTAAGGCAGGCAGCTCCAGCTTTTTGGGCCTCCTTTGCTAAGTGATTACGTATTTCATTGTAGTCCGTCAGTGACGAACAATCGTCCAGAACGAGGATCGGCAGACTCTTCCGTGCCTCTTCCACCAGGCCGTGCCACGCCAGATGCGATAAGGCATCGGCATTCTCCGGCTCAAGGCTTTCGATGTTAATGTTCATACCCCTTAAATCGAACGCACTCTTAAGCTCACTGCACCGTTTGCATTCCGGCTTGGTAAATAGTGTCATTGCCACTTTCCTCCTTTTTTGGTCTTAAACTAGGAGCCTGTCGGACTAAGGATGATCTACTGCGGAAGTGGGGAAAACGGCCCAAATATCCCCGAATTTTCGTTGCATAGCAACACTATGCGCCTCAAATTCGTGAATATTTGGTCTCGTTCCTCCACTTCCTCGTGACGATCCCCTCAGTCCGACAGACTCCTTGCCTTTTCCCCCGGCTTTTTCTCTCTCAAGTCTCGGGAACCGGCTCACTGTCGACTTTCGACCGATAACGGTCCTTCAATTCTCCAAGTTTACCTTTATTCCAACTTGAAACTTTGGTGAAATATCCTGTTATCCGCGTAATGCCATCTACCTTTTCAGACTGACAATACAGACACTTTTCTCTTATTCCCCTGCTCGTCTTCCCGCAATCCCTGCACGTTGTAAACTCGGGAGAAAACGCAATCTGGTCATTTTGAGTCTGGCGGAAGGCCCTGATCACAAAATCGGCAATAGCCCCGGGTTCGGGATTTGATTCCCCCAGCCAGATATGCGTAAGGGAACCCGCCTCAATCAGGGGATGGAAAAGCCCCTCTGCTCGAACACGCTCTATCGGATTCATTGGATGCGAGACGTTGAACAGCGTCGAATTTGTGTAGTAGATCTCGCTTTTCTCAATGTTCCCTTTGATCACTTTGAGAGAAGCCGGCGAGTAATCGCGGAGATCCAGCTTGGCAAACCTGTACGCAGTGCTTTCTGCCGGCGTCTGTTCGAGGACGAATCGCATATTGTGAAGCTCGGAGAACTTCTTTGTCAGCAGATGCATGTGTGCAATTGTTTTTAGACCGAATTTCATGGCCTCGGGCGATTCATGAAGCTCCAGCCCGGTATGATACTGGGTCATCTCATTCAATCCTACCATGCCGAGCAAATATGTGGCGCGCTTCAGCCTGAGATATGGACTGCCGTCCTGATTCATCATCAGAAGCGACAGCGGGCCGTTTTCTCCATAGGCGAGGAGTTTCTCGATGAAGGCCTTTTTCTGTTTGTGGGCGGCAACAGCAAGTTTCATCCTCTCGGCAAGTATGGAAAAGAGTTTCGTATCGTCGCCCGCCGCTTCGTATGCAATACGAGGAAGGTTGATGGTCACATTCTGCAGGGCACAGTATCGCATCCGCCACGGCTCGCGTGCGTCCTCAAGATCCGACGCCTCCAGCTTGAAACTGAGGCGGCAGCACTCAGAAATCTTGGCCGTATCCCCCCGATCAAACACAAAGTAAGTATTCCCCATGCTGGAGGCCACATCACAAATGTGATGCAGAAATTTGGCATGCCCCGGCGTCTGGAAGAATTTTTCCGTGATGTGAACCAATGGCTTGGGGAAAAAGAATGGCCGTCCCGCTCCGTCTCCCTCTTTGTAGACATCAAAAATGGACCAGACAAAGCGCTGAGCCTCTTTTTCGTATTCTGCGTACGTCTTGCCCGTATACTTGCCTTCGGGACCGATGGCAGGGACATTTGCGAAATGTTTGGGCACTTCCCAGTACAGGTTGATATCAGAGAAGATAGCCTGCCCTCCACGGGCAACCGCCTGCTGGGAGAACTCGAATACAAGCATCTGGGCAATCTGCTTTACTTCCCGGTCACTGAGATCGATGAGATAGGGAGCAAAAAACAAATTGATCGCGTCCCATCCTATGGCCCCGGCGAAATTGCTCTGAAGGGCCGCTGCGAATTTCACCATGTGGGCGAGGAGTACCTCCGGGTGTTTGGCCGGATTGGCCATGGCCAGAGAATGAGGAAGGTTAAGGCCGAATTTTTTGATATATTCGAGAGATTGCCCCGAGCAGTAAGGGCGGTCCACGAACCCCAGATCATGCAGATGCAAGTCCCCTTTCAGGTGTGCATCGCTTACCTCCGCAGAAAAAACATGCATAAGGGCATATTCTTTTTTGATCCATTCCGCCAGAGTAAGGTTGGTTGCCTCCGGCCCGTGGGGGACGTTGGCGTTCTCCTTGTTCGGATGAACCAGGAGCTGATGAACGTCGTACAGCGGCGCGCCAAGCCGGGTATGCATCCTTCTCGCATCCTCGAGATTCAACTCCAGGAGCTTGGCATTGACCAGCTCGCGGATCAGGGGGCCGGTAACCATTTTTATCTGGGATGCGCGAATAAATCCCTCTATCTGCAAACTGACAGTCTCAGCCGTATCTTTATCGATCAGAGTTTCTCGCAGAAGGGCGTCGACTATTCGCCGGCGATCCCAATCCATGATATCTTCCTGGGATGTCCGAACGAAAAGGGCCATATCAGTGGTTTCGTTCACAGACGATTCTTTTCTTTTGATTTCTGTTACCGTGCCCATTTTTCTCCTTTGCTTTCAACCTTGTTCTGTCTTCTATTTTGTGGAGCCGATTATTACATATACTAGATATAGTGGTCAAGCCGAAATTTGCGAGTTGAATTTATGTCCTTAATTCTTCGAGCAATAAAGTTCATTTGCCGCAAGGCCGCTGAATAGAGATTCATGGGCATAATTGAACTATTCGGGCATTTCAATGCGTTACGTTCAGACAAGGAGGACGCATCCCGCTCCGGGTCATCGAATAAAAAGTGCCGAAGAAGAGAATTTTTGGATATAATTGGAAATAGTTTTCAGTTATAATGACTTGCTCGCGGGTTTCCGTGTGGACCGGTTTGTCATCCGATGGAGCAGTCGGCCATCATTCTCGCAAGGCAAAACGTTACGGGTTTCCTGATGCTAAGGGTCCTCTTCAACATTGGGCGGCGCACAATCGGCGGCCTCTATCAAATGGGCGGCATGACCATAATGCTGGTCAATGCGTTGAGCTGGGCATTCATACCGCCGCTTCGTATCCGTAATATATTAAAACAAATGGAATTCATCGGCGTCAAGTCCGTATTCATCGTGATTCTTACCGGGGCCTTCACCGGTGGAGTCCTTGCACTCCAAAGCTATTACGCTTTTCGGAAATTCGGGGGCGAATCCCTCCTTGGGGCTACCGTTGCCCTTTCCATGACCAGAGAACTCGGACCGGTCCTGACCGCTCTGATGATCACCGCCCGCGCAGGGTCATCCATGGCGGCGGAACTGAGCGCCATGCGGGTGACCGAACAGATAGATGCCCTTGCCGTCATGGCCATTAATCCAGTGAAGTACCTTATTGTCCCGCGCATTCTGGCCGGAATAATTGTTGTCCCCATTCTCACTGTAATGGACGATTTCGTTGGAATCGTAGGAGGTTATCTCGTCGGAGTGCGCCTCCTCGGCATCAATGAAGGCGTCTTTATTAATAAAATGGTCGAGCTCGTTGAACTGTCGGATATATTCAACGGCCTCTTCAAATCACTCTGTTTCGGGATCATCCTCACGCTGATCGGGTGTTACAAGGGGTATAATGCGTCGGGCGGCGCCGAAGGCGTGGGGCGAGCCACGACCGAAGCCGTGGTAATCGCTTCGGTCAGCATTCTTGTCGGAGATTATATACTGACATCGCTCCTCTTTTAGGATGCGTAAGAATTTAGCTGTTTGAAACATATCACCTCTGATTGTTGGGTTGAGGTCACGAAACCCAACAGAATATGGCTGGAAAGATTTGCGACATTTCAAAACGCTAAACTGTTACTAATATGCCATAATGATCAAACTAGTAGATATTCATAAGTCGTTTAACGGCCTCAAAGTCCTTGACGGGCTTAGTCTCGACATAAACATAGGGGAGATAACGGTTATAATCGGACGGAGTGGTGGTGGTAAAAGCGTTCTCCTGAAGCATATTATCGGTCTCATACGCCCCGACTCCGGACACATTTTTCTTGATGACGTAGATATTGTCACCCTCAGGGAGAAGGACCTCTTCAAGGTCAGACGTCGGTTCGGGATGCTTTTTCAGGATGGGGCACTCTTTGATTCTATGACCGTAGGAGAAAACGTTGCATTTCCCCTGGTTGAGCATACAAAACTGAGCAGGATCGAGATAGCAGAGATCGTGGCCAAAAAACTTGCCGATGTAAGACTCTCTGGAATTGAGGACAAATACCCGTCCGAGCTTTCCGGAGGCATGAGAAAACGGGTCGGGCTCGCCCGGGCCATAGCCCTCGATCCGGAGATAATCCTGTTTGATGAGCCGACAACCGGCCTCGATCCTGTAACCACCGCCGCAATTGATGAACTTATCCTTGATATCAAAACGAGACTGAATCTGACATGCATTGTCATCAGCCATGACATAAAGAGCACATTCAAGATAGCCGGCAAGATAGCCATGCTTTATCAAGGAAAGATCATGGAAGAAGGAAGCCCTGAGGCGTTTAGTGACTCCAGTAATCCGGTAGTGCGTAGCTTTATCGAGGGCCTGCCCATGGAAGACGGCACTTGATCAGGCACGATGAAGGATGAAGAACTCCGGTGCCTGGGAGTCTGTTTCTTGCGTGGCGCAGTTCATATTGAGTCTGAAGCGGCTGACCGTTCATGCCGATGCCAACAGGGTTCGTGCGTTGCAGGCGCATGAGGAGGGTGCCTGATATGCAAAAAAGGATTGTTTTTGGGCCTGAGATCAAGGTCGGCATTTTTGTCCTGGCCGGACTGTTGCTTTTGGCTTATCTCAGTGCACGCCTCGGAGAAGTTCGCCTGGGCGAAGAAAAAGGGTACAGGATCTGGGCGACTTTTGAGTCCGTTTCCGGTCTGGTCAAAGAAAGTCCCGTGGAGATGGCCGGCATTGAGATCGGCAGGGTTAAAGATGTCAGACTGGCCAATGGAAAAGCAAAGGTCGAGATGCTCATATCACCCAAGGTACGGATCGGAAAGGATGCGGAAGCGGTAATCCGGACTAAGGGCGTCCTTGGCGACAAATTCATTGAGATCAAACAGGGCAAAGCACGGGATGTCATTTCTCCCAACGGTACAATTGCTAGAACGGTTTCCCCGCCGGGTTTGGATGAGCTGCTGACGAAAGTCGGTCCGGCCGTAGAGGAAATACAGGCTGTTGCCTCGGGCATCAACCAGTTCATAGGAGACAGGAGCGTCGGGAATGATTTCAGGAATCTCTTGTCCAACCTGAAAGATGCTTCTGCCTCGATAAAAAAAGTCTCAGGAGATATCGAGGCCGGAGGAGGCACGCTCGGGAGGTTGATCCAGGATGACTCCCTCTATGTCCAGACGGAAAAGACCATGGGCGTCCTTCATGATGTAGCCAGACGGGTTGAAAAGGGGGAAGGGACTCTTGGCAAGCTGGTCCGTGATGATACTCTCTACGAAACGGCAAAGGAAACCCTGAATTCAATCCACGACGTCACTCAGAAAGTCGCCAAAGGACAAGGGACCCTTGGCAGACTTATCAGCGATGACAGTGTACTTGCCAAGGCCGAAAGCGCCGTGGATTCCCTGCACAACGTCGCGCAGAAAATCGACAAGGGTGAGGGCACTCTCGGCAAGCTGGTCAACGATCCCAGCCTCTATGACGAAGCCAAAAAGGCTGTTCGAAGTGTAAATAAGGCCGCTTCAGACATTCAGGAGCAGGTCCCGGTAACAATCCTTGGGACGGTGGTTGGAACGGTGGTGAGGTAGTGGGTCGGGTGAGGCTTTTTTTGATTCTTTCAGCCCTGCTTATGATAACGCAAGGCCCGGCTTATGCCGCTGAACCGGATCAGGATAGACGAGTAAATGTTGAGCCTCTTTTCTTCCTCAGGACCGACAAAACCGACGATATCGAGGCACTGGGCCCTTTTTTCAGCTACGGCCTCGACGGCCGGAACGAAGGTTGGGCAGTAAGACCCCTTCTCTCTTATCAGAGTGATCGAAGCACAAACACGGAGGAATGGCAGTTCCTTTATCCTCTCGGCAGGTACAGGCTGACGCCTCAAGAACGGCAGATTCATTTCCTTCCCTTTCTCTCCAGTACGAGAGATCTGAAAAAGCCGAGTGAAGAAACGCTGGAAAACAAGTTTGATCTATTCCCTGTGTTCTGGGGAAAGACCGGAAGCGGAGAGACTTACGGCGGAGTTTTTCCTGTTTACGGCCGGTTCCGGGAAAGGTTTCTCAGGGACGAAATCACCTTCTTTCTCTGGCCCCTTTATTCAAAATCTCGTTGGGAAGGCAATGAAAAAACTACTCTCATCTGGCCGTTGCTTTCCTGGACCACGGGTGAGAAAGAGCAGGCATTCCGGCTTTGGCCTTTGTTCGGCCATGAAAAGAAAACCGGAGAATACGACAGGAACTTTCTGCTCTGGCCGATATTCTTCTGTGCGAAAGAGGATTTGGATACCGAGCCCCTGACGCGCAAAATGGTCTTTCCACTCTACGTTTCGGAGACTTCGGCCACCATAAACAGAAAAATCGTCCTGTGGCCTCTGTTCAATTATTATAGAGATACTGCGAACGACTATACCCAATGGGATCTTCCCTGGCCCGTGATGGGGTACGGTCAAGGCGAAAACCTCCGGATTAGAAAACTCTGGCCTCTTTTCCATCTTAAAGAAAGCCCGAATCTATATGACTTCACACTTCTCTGGCCTCTCTACCGGTATACCAGAGAGGATCTGGTGGAAGACAAGGCTGTAAGGACTACCTGCCGATTTCTCCTCATAAACAAATCTGAAAAAACCGTATGGGTGGAGGAGGATGAGACGGAGAGTACCGCCCGGCTATGGCCCTTGTTCTTCGCAAAGTCATATCGAGACGGTTCAGAGATTCTGCATTTTCCAGCCATTATCCCCACTGAGGACGAAGGATACGAACGTAACTACGGGCCCATCTTTCGCATTTATGAATACAAGCGCAGCAAGGATGGTGAGGAGACATCGAACCTCTTCTGGGGATTATACCGGAGTAACTGTAAAGCCGGCCGTTGCCTTCGAGAATTGTCGTTCCTGGCCTCGTGGGAATTCTCTCCGGAGGAATCCAGGGTTACCATTCTGCACGGCCTGTTCGAGTATCTGCGCACTACCGGTAGTAGAACTCTAAAGCTTCTCTACATTCCGGAAGTATTCACCCGGAGTGCAGGAGAATCTGTAGCCAAGTGAGCGCATTGGTTGGATTTCGTGGCATCAACCTGATGTGGCACGGCCGCCCTCGGCTGTGCGGGAGGGACCAAATGAGCGCATCCGTTGGGTTTCACGCCATCAACCCAAGCCGCGATCACGATTACGTATCCATTAGTCTCTAATAGTCTCTAAGGAAAAATATTCGCGCATTATCTGGCAAGACTTTCATTTCATTAGCGCCTAAAGGCGAAAGAAAACAAAAAAACAATCACAATGAATCAGGAACTCATGAACGGAAAGCAGACAAGAAAAGAATTTGTCTTTTCCTGAGTTCCTGATTAAATCTGTTTTGTTTTGAGCTTTCCGTTGTGGGTCATTGGAATTTGTTTCGGATTTCGGATTTTGAGTTTCGGATTTCCGGCTTGTCCGGCTTAGGAATGTAAACCGTGAATTCAGTTCCAATCCATATATGCGGGGCGGTCTCAGGGTCTTGAAAAGCAGTGCCTTCAGGGCGTTAAGACACCGCAACTTTCGTCTCTTTTTTTTGGGGCAGCTCACATCCCTCGTTGGAAGCTGGATGCAGTCCGTTGCACAGGGGTGGCTTGTTCTTCAGCTCACCAATTCGGCCTTCGCCCTGGGGCTCGTCGGTATGTTTGGGTATTTACCAACGCTCCTTTTTTCGTTCTGGGGAGGCGCGGTGGCTGACCGTAATTCAAAGAGGCGTATAGTGCTCACGACACAGACCGTTGCAGCCTGTCTTGCCTTTGCCCTTGGCCTGCTGGTCGTCTTCGACCTGGTCAGGATCTGGCATATAGTCCTTCTGGCCTTCTCGCTCGGCACGGTAATGGCGTTTGATCTTCCCGCCCGCCAGTCTTTTTTTATAGAGTTAGTGGGAAGGGAGGATTTGACCAGCGCCATAGGGCTGAATTCTTCCATTTTCAACGCTGCAAGATTGATCGGACCGGGTATCGCCGGTTTGATAATCGCACGCTTCGGCGTGGCGATCTGTTTCTTCTTGAATAGTCTGAGTTTCCTTGCCGTGATCGCCGGCCTTCTGCGCATGAAGGATGCGGGAGCAAAAGAGTTTTCGTGCCGTCCCGTTAAAGGTGGATTCAAAGATACACTTTCATTTATCAGCGGCCACCGCGAGGTCTTGTTCGTCCTGCTCCTGGTGGCTACGTTCGGTATTCTTGTGCTTCCGTATCAGGTTATGCTGCCCAAGTTTGCCCGCGATGTCCTACGGATAGGGCCGAGGGGACTAGGTTTTCTCTTCGCCGCCAACGGCTTGGGTGCGCTGCTCGGAGCAATTATGGTTGCGTCCAAAACCGGCAGAAGCAAGAATATGTTGTATCTGTTTTCCAATGCAATTCTCTTCGCCGGATTCATATTCCTTTTCTCGTTGGCCGGAGAATTCCGCTATGCCCTGATATGGCTGTTTCTGGCCGGCATGACCATGGTCGGTTTCCTTACAACCGCCAACGCATCCCTTCAGCTCAGTGTGCCTGACGAAAGACGGGGCCGGATAATGGGGCTTTACAGCATCACGTTCCTTGGAATGATGCCCGTTGGAAGCTTGCTTTCAGGAAGCATGTCCCATTACATGGGAGTGACCGGGGCCGTAGCTGTAACGACCGTGCTTGCAGGATTCATAGCGGCATTACTGGGAATAACCTGTGCCGTCTTCTCCCGGAAAAAAGAGACTGACGCGGAGACACTGTGACGGGGTGACGCGGAGGTAAAGGCAGCTTCGCTGTCTCCGACATCTCCTCTTCACAGCATCTTTCTTCTTAATGGCTATGGAGTTAACTCATCGAGCCTCTTGCAAAACGTTCAGTTTTGTCCAAGGTCAAGGAAGGCGAAGATTTTAACCTTCAAAGGCTGGAAGGCTTGAAGGCTGGGACGCTGGGAAGCCGGAAGGCTGCGAGGCAACCCCAACGATTCAGCTTTCCGGCCTCCCGGCTTCCTAGCTTCCCAGCTTCCCAGCCTGGTGAGGATTAAAATCTGAGCCTGACGCAGAGATTGGGCAAAAGAGGACGTTTTGCAAGAGGCTCTCATCGTGTTCCGTTTATTCGTGCTCGTGCACGATGAATTGAATGCTGAGTTAACTCAACAGTCCTGTTCTTCTTTGTGTCTTGGCGCCTTTGTGGCGAGATATTCACCGGGGGATAAGGATATCCACGACCTCAAATTCTCGAATTCCTCCCGGCGCATTCACCTTTACTTCGTCCCCTACTTCTTTTCCTATCAGGGCCTTGCCAAGCGGTGCGGTCACGGAAATACGCCCGTTTGAAGCGTCGGATTCGTGCGGGCCCACCAGATGGTACTGTGCCGATTGTCCCGACTCAAGATCCGTGAGGACTACGACGTTTCCAAAAGTGATCCGGTCACAAGTCAGGTCGTGGAAATCGATGATCTCTGAAGTGGAGAGTTTATAACGCAGATCTTGAATCTTGCCCTCTATTAGAGACTGTCGCTCTTTTGCGGCGCTGTATTCCGCGTTTTCAGACAAGTCCCCATGAGCCCTTGCCTCTGCGATGGCTTTTACGACAGATGGCCGTTCCACCCGCTCCAGGTGCTCAACTTCCTGCCGCAAACGGTCGTATCCTTCGCGGGTAATCGGTGTTCGCTCCATGTGTCCTCTCAGTATTACGTATGAGCCTCTTGCAAAATGTCCCCTTTTGCCCAATCTCTGCGTCAGGCTCAGATTTTAATCCTCAAAATACTACCAGTATTCCTGCGGTTAAAATCTTCGCCTTCCTTGACCTTGGACAAAATTGAACATTTTGCAAGAGGCT
>JAZDGK010000243.1:0-16289 GCA_043806955.1 Pseudomonadota bacterium
TCCGGCAAGACGCGAGGAGGGCGCATACCGTGAGTATGCAACCGACGAGCAACGCAGCCGGACGGGATGGATCGGCGCTCAGAATGCTCAAGTTATTCCGTGACAGACCCTTATTGGTCGGGACTGTACGAACATGTACTATCCCCTCCCTGCTGCTTTCCCAAAAACATTATCTGAAAGTCTATAGCATGCGACGCGAGATGTTGGACCAGTGACATAAATACGGGCGCTTCTTGGCATGTGCGGGACTGTATTGTCCTAACCCGGCTGTTGAATTAAGCTGGCGCCATATGTAGCACAGCCGCCCCCGGCTGTGAAATCCGGCCCCGAATCACAGCCGAGGGCGGCTGGGCCACATGCATTTACTCTGAGTAACAGGGGGTTGGATTCAGACCTCCTTAATTCAACAGTATTGCCCATCTTCCCACCCCATCACCTTCCCAACTCCGTCTTTCCGCTCCATTCATTCCAAATCCGAAATCCACAATCCGAAATCCGCAATGGAGAGACCCGCATTCCGTTCACCGTTGACCGTTCACCGTTCACCGACCAATAGCTTGTCTATCACTCAGCACTCAGTACTCAGCACTTTCTTGTCATTCCGCATTTATCTTCCCACCCTCTCACCCTCGCACCTTCCCATCCTCGCGCCTTCCCAGCATCCCAGCATCCCCGCCTCCCAGCGTTCTTCAAGTGATCCCCCGTATTTACCGATAAGTGGATCAAAGACAAGCGTAAGGGCCAAAGCAAGTCCGGAAAGGAGGGGAGAAGCGGAAAGGACGAGGGCGCTTACAAACCAAATAGGCAAGGATGCCTAAAACAGTACTGAGTGCTGAGTGCTGAGTGCTGAGTTAAGGATTACCGGCAGCTCGGGACTCGCAACTCGAAAAAATCAAGGAGGATATTATTATGGGACTTAGAATTGCCAACAATATTACCGCAATGAATGCGCATCGCTGGTTGAGCACCAGTGATGCCGGAATGGCCAAATCCCTGGAAAGACTGTCGTCCGGTTACCGAATCAACAGAGCGGCGGACGATGCCGCCGGTCTGGCTATTTCTCAGGGTTTTAGAGCGGACATAGCCAGCTTCAAAGTGGCTTCCAGGAACACTTCAGAGGCCAACTCGCTTTTGCAGGTCGCTGAAGGTGGTATGGACCAGGTCGGAAACATGCTGACCCGGTTGAAAGAACTGGCAACTCAGGCGGCCTCAGCCAACGTGAGCACCTCTGAACGTAGCAAGATCAATTCTGAGGCAAATGCTCTTATCTCGGAAATCGACCGAATCTCGGTGTCAACGAAATATGGGTCGACATCCCTGCTGGACGGCACATTTGGCGCTTCCAAATCAGGGGGATCCTATTCAGTGGCTAATGCTAATGTCAAAGTCTATGGCTCACTGACGCATGTATACTCGATCGGCGGGAGTGGTCCTTCGGGCATACTCGATGCCGCTGTTACTATTGTCGGACTAAAATCTACAGCGACCTCCGCTACCTATACCTTCAGTGCAACGGCTACCGGGCTGACGATGGGGAACGGTTCAGTTACAGAGTATGTGGCTGCCACCTGGACCGCAGGAGCCACATTAACCTTCGCGAATATAGGGTTGACCCTCTCCTTCGTCAGCACCACCAGCGCGAACATGTGGTCCGGTGCAAAGATCGACCTTAAGGATACCGGACTGACCGGCTTGGACGTCTCAGGGGCCAGTACCGGCACCTGGACATTTGCTTCCGTTGCTGATGGATCGGTCACGCTGGGCAATGGCACGATTACCGAGACTGTAACGAGTATCAGCCCGGGTACTGCGACAACCCTCAATTTCAGCAGCCTCGGCGTAAGCTTTGTCCTCGGGTCGACCTATTCCGAGAATAACCTGGAGGGTGTACATTTCACCGTCACCTCCAGCGGATCCAGCGGGTCTACCTTCCAGGTGGGCGCCGACAACACCACCGACAACCGGCTCTCGTTCAGCCTGAGCT
Organism: Pseudomonadota bacterium; assembly: GCA_043806955.1. Classification (GTDB taxonomy): domain Bacteria; phylum Desulfobacterota; class QYQD01; order QYQD01; family JAZDGK01; genus JAZDGK01. The sequence goes on from JAZDGK010000243.1 coordinate 1,985, forward strand.
CTTTACGGGCGACGGCGACCGCTGGTTTGGCTTTGACTTACAATTACTTTGACAGCTCCACGGAAGCCCAGAGCATGCTCGACTTGATCGATAACGCCATAAGCACGCTGGCAGGCAGACGCGGCGACGTGGGCGCGGCCCAGAACCGGCTGTCTTATGCGGGCGCTAATCTGGCAACGACGATTGAAAACGTCCAGGCGGCTGAATCGGTCATCCGCGACGTGGACATGGCTTCAGAAATGACCACATTCACCAGGAACCAGATCCTGCTGCAGGCCGGCACTGCCATGCTTGCTCAGGCGAATATGGCTCCGCAAAGCATATTGAGCTTGATTGGCGGTTAGGACGGCGGGTAGTCGAGGAGGGGAGTACGTCTCCCCTCCTCATCCTTACCTGGCATAATCGGGTAAAGGAGGGACAAACATGGAAGACATAGCCATCAGAGAAAATGCCGCGATTCGCGAGCCGCCGCCGCCCTTGTCTGCCTCTGTGTCTAAGGAAACGAAAAAGAAGCCGGTGCAGGCGCCTGTTGAGCCTGATCCGGAAGCAGTAAAAGAATCGGTCGACCGCGAGCTTGTACAGCAGGCAGCGAGCGGACATGAAGAGGCCGTAAGGAAACTGGCCGAGGGCCTTAATAAATTCATGAATGACATGAGTTACAGCCTCCAGTTCATTCCGGACAAAGAAGATGGAGGAGTCGTTGTAAAGGTCCTGGACAACGAGGGCAGGGTCATCCGCCGTATACCGCCGGAAGAGATGGCAAGTATTTCCGCAAAGGTCGGGTCGAAAACCGGTTTGCTTGTGAACGAAAGCCGCTGAGAGACGTTCACGGTTGCGAGTTCCGGGTTCACGGTTCACGGTTGGAAAGGAAGCTCCATGCTTTCTTGTCGGACAACGGTGAACAGATAACGGTGAACGAATAATAGTGTGTACCGCTGTTGGAGATTTCGAAGAGACAGATATACATTTCCAATGAATTGTTCAGTGAATTGATTGATGATCTGCACAGGATCTCAGCAAAAATCAGCGCGCTGAAGAATTCGTTGAAAAGCTGAATACGTTTCCGAGGCGCGAAGCGCTCTGTCGGTCAACGGTTAACGGTCAACGGTGAACGTCTTTAAGGGGCAGTTATGGCTTCAAGCACTCAGGTTGTAAGCGGACTGGCAAGCGGTTTGGACTGGCGGGGTATTGTTGACCAGTTACGTGCCGTCGAATACCAGCGCGTTGAACTGGTTGCGGACCAGAAGACAAAGTATGAAAATCAGTTGAGCGAATGGCAGAGCGTAAATACGATGCTCCTTACGCTCAAGTCCGCAGCCGAGGCCTTGAGCACGGAAGAAGATTTCAATGTTTTCAGCGCTTCCACGACTTCAGATTCGAGCGTATCTGCCTCAAGTATCTTCACCGTGACCACGAGTTCAACAGCATCTGCGGGCTTATACACCATTTCAGTTAATGATTTGGCCAAGTCACAGAAGATCTCCTCAAATCGATACACCGCAACTGATACGGCCGTAGGAGTGGCGGGAGACATACTGGTGTCGGGAAAAGCGATCAATTTGGTTGCCACCGACACCCTGGCTAATATCAAAGACAAAATCAACGCAGCCAACACCGGAGACAGCCCATCCGAAGTAACCGCGACGATCGTAAAACACTCCTCGACCGACTACCATCTGGTCTTGACCGCAGATGAAACCGGAGAGGACGGGCTGAGCGTGCTTGAAGGCTCTTCGGCTACGACACTCCAGAGCCTGGGCTTTATCTCCGGCAGCACCACTATCAAGACTACCACCAGCGACGGCATGAAGAGCGATCTTTTTTCCAACTCAAACAGTGCCGTGGGGACTTTACTGGGATTGTCCGGTGCGGAAAGCGGTACGGTCACGATAGGCGGGACCGGTGTAGCCATCGATCTCGAGAATGACTCGATTACTACGATTGCTGCGGCCATCGACGCCATTGGGGGCGTAGGCGCCGGCATATCGGCTTCCGTAGTTTCAGAGGAGGTGGACGGAGAGACCAGATACCGCATCGATATCAGCGGCACCACATCATATACGGACAGCAACAATATTCTTCAGACTCTCGGGTTTGTCCAGGGCGCCCATACCGAAGTGGCGGAGGTGCAGCAGGGAAGCGTATCGAACACTACCGACGGAGCCGCCAAAATAACGGCAACAACGCAGTGGAATCAAATCTTCGGCGCAAACGTTCAGGCAGGGACTTCCTTCACTATCAGCGGGAACAAACACGACGGTACAGCCGTATCCGGATCATTTACTATCTCCGGCGTAGCCGCCCAGGTGCAGGAACTTCTGACCTACATTCAGGGTACGGTCTTCAGCAGCGGCGTAACTATGGCCATAAGCAACGGCAAGATTCAAATTACGGATAACAGTACCGGTGACAGCCAGCTTGAACTGACCGTGGCAACAAATAATCCTGCAGGCGGACTCCTCGACTTCGGGGCCATTTCCGTGACCACGGAAGGGCGGGATATGGAATTGACCGCGGGGCAGGATGCCGAATTCGAACTGGACGGGGTGACCCTGACCAGCTCGTCCAATACCGTCACGGAAGTCATACAGGGGGCTACCCTGAATCTGGTGGGAGCGCCGAGCACTGCGACCGAGGTCACCCTTGAGATTGAGCGTGACCTGGGCTCTATCAAATCAAAGATTAACGAATTGGTGGATGCCTATAATGAGATAATGGGATACATCAATTCCCAGTTCACTTACGACGAGGAGAATGAAGAGACAGGCGGAGTCTTGTTTGGGGATGGGACTTTGTCCTCGGTGAAGTCCGAGATCATCGATGTTTTACTCGGCGCGGTCGACGAAGTATCCGCCGATTATAACCGGCTTTCTCTTATTGGAATTTCTCTTGACGATGACGCGCTTCTTACCGTGGATGATGAGGATTTGACCGACCTCCTGGAAAGCAATTTCGATGACGTAAGAAAACTCTTTATGGCGTACGGCCATTGTGAAGACAGCGCCTTGCTGCAATACACCGGGCATACCACGGATACGCAGGGTGGAGCATACAACGTAAAGGTTACAACACCGTCCACGCGAACCACGGTTACCGGAGCTTCCGCGCTTGCCGGTACATTGGGAGAAGACTTTACTCTGAGCATAACGGATTATGCTACCGGCCGCGAGGCCGACGTAAGTCTTACGGATGATATGGACCTGGAAGACGTAATAAATGCCGTCAATTCCGAACTGGCAGAGGAAAAAACCGAGGTTCTCGCGGGCAGTGTTGCCACGGGCAAAACCATTTCCACCAAATTCAGCGATATTACAGATGCGGATAACGGGGATGCCATAACCTTTTTCGGAAAGAAACGGAACGGCATACTCGTTTCGGGAAGTTATACAATAGGAGACAAAACAACCGAGGATTTAGGCGACCTCCTTGAAACCATTGAAGACCTGTTTGAGGAGGAAGTTACAGCGAGTCTGGACGGGACCGGCAAGCTGATCATTACGGACAAGCAGGCCGGTGACAGCCAGCTTGAGTTGTCCGTGGACACGTCTGCCATGAGCGCCGGGCTGAATTTCGGCACGGTGAACACAAGCAACACCGGCGGTGTCTCCGGCCGCTATGCCATGACTATTACCGCATCCGAGGGTACGGGCGCTGCCGCAGACAAATTGGTCCTGACCCATAACACATATGGTACGGGAAAGATTATTGTCGTCTCCGATAACAGTGTAGCCGACCCCCTGGGAATAGACAGCGCCGCTCAAGTCTATGGCGTGGATGTGGCAGGGACTATCAATGGCTTGACCGCCACAGGCAGCGGTCAGGCTCTGGCGCTTGACGCCGACGATGATGACGCGGACGGTCTGTCCGTCACTTATACAGGGACAACTGCTACAGGCGTGGATGGCCTGGATCTCACGTTGACCCTTGGAGTGGCAGAACTGCTTGACCGACAACTGGGGTTCATCACGGACGTATCCGACGGATATGTTACTTACAAGCAGGATTCTCTTGAGACCAGAATAGACGACCTCGGGGTTCAGATAGAGGATATGGAGGCCAGTCTCGATCTCAAGATGGAGAGGATGATAAACCAGTTTGTCGCCATGGAACTGCAGTTGGGTAAACTTCAGAACATAAGCTCATGGCTGGGAGCCCAGATCACCGGCATGTTCGGATAATGTCTTGCCACGGAGCACACAGAGGTCACAGAGAAAGCAAAGGATTTTCTTGAAAATCAAAGAAGAAAGACAGAATACGAAACAACTTTAATGCCTTAAGCATGAAATCTCTGTGCCCTCTGTGGCTAAATTATTATGTTTCAAGGAGGATGGTAAATGAAGGTTCAAAGAGGTGTAGGCGCATATGGCCGGGTGGCAGTAGAAACGGCCGACCAGAAGACTTTGATCCTGATTTGCTATGACGAAGCTGTTAAATCCCTGCGAATGGGGAAAGAGTGTTATGAGAAGAAGCTGTTTGAGGAAAAGGCACGCCATTTTATTCGGGCACAGAATTTCATAACAGAGCTGCTGTCATCGTTGAATATGGAGGCAGGAGGAGAAATCGCTCAGAACTTGAGCGCAATCTATAATTTTTGCCTGAAGGAAATGATACTGGCTGACGTGAACAAGAAGATGAACTCGATCGACGACGTGATAAAAATACTCTCGGAGCTCAGGTCGGCATGGGCCCAGGTCGGAGCGAAACCCTCGGCAAACGGTATTCCGGAACAAGCCCTCCAGCAACCGACAGCGAGACTGGGAGGAGTGGCGGTGTAACGATTTCGGATTTCGGATTGCGGAATGCGGAACGGAAAAAGATGGAGGGTGAGAAGGTGGGAAGATAGATGGCAATGACAAGAAAGTGCTGAGTGCTGAGTGCTGAGTGCTGAGTGCTGAGTGCTGAGTGCTGAGTGCTGAGTGCTGAGTGCTGAGTGCTGAGTACTGAGTACTGAGTACTGAGTGCTGAGTAAAAGACAATCTATTGGTCGGTGAACGGTGAACGGTGAACGGAAAACGGGTTACGAGTTGTATGCGGGAGTGAATAGGAAACCAAACAAACCAAATAAACTAAACAAACTAAATGAACTTTCTCGGTCAACGGACAACGGTGAACAGTGAACGTGTTTACGGGTTACGGGTTAAGGATATCAACTACGAATGACATGAATGGACGCGCCTTCACACAGCCGAGGGCGGCTGCGCCACAACTTTTGACCCGGAAGAAGAGATAATATGGACTCCATAATCAAATTACTGGAAGAGAAGTATAAACTCTACGTTAAGCTTAAAGAGATTACCGCGAGCTTTAAAAAGGCTCTTGTTGATGGAGACATCAAAGCGGTAGACATAGTCTCGAAACAGCGCGAAAAGCTGATTGCAGCCATTGATGGAGTTGACCAGAAGCTCTCATCGGCCGGTTTTCGAAAGGGTATGCGCCTTGCCGGCGAAAGCCAAAAACTGATGGCCGGTTGGATTGAAAAGCTGAAGATAGCGCTTAAGGAAATCTGTATTATGCATTCCGAATGCCTTGCCTTTGCTCAGGCGCGTCATAAGGACCTCAAACAAGAGATCTTGAGTATGAAAAAAGGCGCCAGGGCGGTTCGGGGATATGCCCCCCAAAGGCAGACAGTGCCCCGCTTCATTGATACGTCGAAGTAAGAATTCTGTGCATTAACACGCCATATCCTGCCAAAAACATTTGACTTTTTCCCCTATTTTGCCGATAAGTCGAGAGAAGTCTGCCCTGTTCCGGGTTGCGAGTTGCGGGTTACGAGTTAAAGATTCTTAGCCACGAATGACACGAATGCACACGAATTGAGCAGAAGCATAGCGTATAGAGCAGTTCCGGGTTACGGGTTGCGAGTTGCGTGTTTCGGGTTGTATACGGGTGTGAATAGGGAAACCAAACAAACCGAACAAACCAAATAGACTTTCTCGGTGAACGGTGAACGGTGAACGGTGAACGATACATATGGCTGGAAACGTTGATAAGAATGTAGACATTCTCATCGTTGAGGATGAGAAGAACGTCGGGGATTTGCTTCGGGAAATCCTCGCGGATATTAATCGTCGGATAAGGCTTACTTATGACGGGGCGGAGGCCATTCGTGAGCTGGGCCAAAGGAAATATGATCTCGTAATCACCGATATCATGCTGCCCGGCGCCACAGGTATGGAAGTACTGCGTGAGGCGAAAAGTCGTTATCCCCATATTCTCGTAATAATCATAACCGGATATGCCTCGATCGAAACTGCCATAGGGGCCGTCAAGGAAGGGGCTTACGACTATTTGAGAAAACCGTTCCGGCTGGACGAAATAAAGATAGCGGCGAACAATGCCTGCGAGAAAATTGTCCTGATGCGTGAGAACAGCCTCTTAATGCACAACTTGAAAGAGGCGTACGGCAAATTAAGGCAGTTCAGCGAGAATGAAGAAAAGTCAAAGAAAAGCGAGGGAGAAGAGGACAGCAGGAATCCCGAGAATATACTGAAGTCTTTGGACATATTCCCTAAGCATCTTGTGCCTCCTACTTACTTTGAGCGAGAGGAGCGGGTGAAAAAGATAATGGGCGATCTGGAACGGCTGGTTCGTCTAAAGAATGCCGGACTGCTCGATGATGAGGAATTTCAGGCGTGCAAGAGACTGCTACTTGAGATTGTGAAATGAGTTGCGGGTCTTCTCATTGCGGATCTCGGATTTCGGATTGCGGAATGGAAAAAGATGGAAGGTGAGAGGGTGAGAGGGTGAGAAGGTGAGAAGGTGGGAGTACCAAATGCGGAATGAGGGTCAGAGATCAGAGCGTAACAGCTTATGATCTTCGTTATCTTGTTGGTTAACGGTCAACGGTGAACGGTATATATGGATAAATCGCTCAATGTAATGCTCGTTGATGATGATGCCGCTGTTCGGGAAATACTGAAGGAGTTCTTCCTTGCACTCGGTGACTATAAGATTTTTACGGCAAGGGACGGCTTCGAGGCATTCGATCTGCTGAACAAGCTGGAGGTAGATTGCGTTTTTGTGGACCTCATGATGCCGGGGATGAACGGCCTGCAATTCCTGGAAAAAATAAAGACGTACGACAAATCTATCCTGGCTGTGGTCATGACCGGTTACCCTTCCCATGACGCAATTATTGAGGCCATGCGCAGAGGGGCATCAGATTTTTTAACGAAGCCCTTCAAAATGGAAGAGATAAGAATAGTCCTCGAACGACTTGCGCGAGAACGGGCCATATTGAAAGAGAACCTGTTTTTGAGCGAGGAGCTGAAGGAAAAGAGGACCCTGGAAGAACTCAACAAGAGACTTGAGAAGAAGATCAGAGAACAATCCATTCTTTTCATGATCAGCGATATACTCTCCAAAATTTACCGCACCGAAGAGCTCTATCACAAGATAGTTGAAATGGCGTGCCAACTGGTTGAGGCTGAAAAAGGCTTCTTTATGCTGGCCGACAGAGAAAATGATGAAATGGCATTGATCGCTGCAATCGGCGCTTCAGAAGACCATGTCGGCCATTTCAGAATTTCCACCATAGGAAATCTTATCGGAGAGGTACTCTCCGGAGGGTTTCCTCTGGTGCTCAAGAACGTGGAGAAAAATTCGAGGCTGGATCTCAAATTCCTGGGCGAAAGCGCTAAGGGCACGCTTATCGCCATACCTTTTAAGATTCGCAATGAAAACTTCGGAGTTCTGGCCGTAGTCGGCAAAGAAGGTGGCGGTTCGTTTTCAGAAGAGGATCTCTTCGTACTGCTGCTTCTGGCGGAGAAAGCGTCTTTGACTGTGGAGAACTTGATTCTCTACGAGAGCGTCATGATAAACCTCCATGCCACTCTTCGCGCGCTCGTCACTACTCTCGAAGCCAAGGACCCGTACACGAAAAGCCATTCGGCCCGGGTGACAGGGTATGCTGTAAAGATAGCCAAGGAATTAGGACTCGGACAAGAAGAAATAGACTCTCTGGCCTTCGCCGGGTATCTGCATGACATCGGAAAGATAGGAATACGAGACGACATACTGCTAAAGCCGGGAAAACTCCTCATGCAGGAGTACAGTATCATCAAACAGCACCCTGTAATCGGGGAGAATATCGTTAGACACTTGGGCCTTCTGCCGAAAGAAAAAGCGATTATAAGGCACCATCACGAAAGGTGGGATGGTAAAGGTTACCCGGACGGACTGAAAGGCGATGACATCCCTTTCCTCTCCCGCATCCTGGCAGTGGCGGATGTATATGATGCTCTGACCTCAAATCGTCCTTACCGAAAGGCCAGGAGCCGAAAAGAGTCGATCCAGATAATGAGGGAAAATCGGTTTTCCCAGTTTGACGGAAAAGTGGTAGATGTCCTTCTTGATCTCCTGCAAAGAGAGCGTGGCATGACTATTCAAGGGGTCTCTCGAAATCAGCAAAGAGTGTCAAGTAGTTGACGAAGACGAGTTGCGAGTTAAAGATTCTTAGCCACGAATGACACGAATGCACACGAATTGAGCAGACGCGAAGCGCACAGAGCAGTTGCGGGTTACGGGTTTCGAAAAAGATGGAAGGTGAGAGGGTCGGAAGGTGAGAAGGTGGGAGGATGAAGGCGGAATGTTACGAGTTACGGGCCTTCAAATTTCAAATTTCGGATTGAAAAGACAAGGCCGAGGCTAAGATGTTTCGGGTTGTATACGGGAATGAATAGGGAAACCAAACAAACCAAACAAACCAAATGAACTTTCTCTGTGCACGGTGCACGGTCAACGGATCACGGTGAACGTCTTCTCTAATCCTGCTAATCTGCGTTTATCTGCGTCCAATAGTTATTGTGATATTGATTCAAAGAGTCTATTATGCCGTCAATTCTCTGTTGCACGAAATAACTCGTAACTCTAATGGCATATTAACTGCATAAAAAAATCTCATTCTTACGAGCCTCTTGCAAAATGTTCAATTTTGGCCAAGGTCAAGGAAGGCGAAGATTTTAACCGGAGGAATACTGGACGTATTTTGAGGATTAAAATCTGAGCCTGACGCAGAGATTGGGCAAAAGAGGACGTTTTGCAAGAGGCTCGTACGGCAGGGCCTTATGAACGATCCGTCTCAATCCATCGAAAAAAGACAGTTTGCCCGTATCGGAGTTAATATACCTGTTCGATACAATATTATCGATGAAGAACAGTATATCAGATTACGCGAGCAGCGAAAAGTTGAAGGGGGCGTTTCAAGGCGTGGTATTTCGAATCTAAAATTCCCGGGTGCGCCTCTTTCGAGACGTGACGAGACCGATTATGACATAAGAGAGCGTTTGGAGGCAATAAACAATAAAATGGACTATCTGATAGGTTTGATTGTCCTGGGGCCCCCAAGCCGTGACTACCAGCAACGAGCTCTGGTTACCGAGTTGAGCGGCGCCGGGATAAAGGTCGTCACCTCACATTCGGTCTCTGGTGAATCATATCTGGAAATCTGTCTTGAATTGCGTTTTTTTCCATACTTTATCGACGGCATCTATGGCCAGGTAAAACGCACTGTTCCTGTTCAATACGAAAATGAGAATAAATATGAATTGGCCGTTGAGTTTTTGGAGCTTGATGAATTTGTTACGGAAGAACTGGTCCTGCTGACCTTTGAAAAACAAAGGGAATTCCTGCGGAGCAGAAAAGGGTAATATAATGTTCACCGATCACCGTTGACCGTTCACCGAAAAAAGAGCTTTCGACTTGCGAGTTCTTACGAACACCGATGAACAGAGGCAGGTTAGATTTGTTTCCGACCCAGAGGCCGATATATATGAATGAACGGACTAAAGAAGATACGGGACTCCTGCAGGAGAAGCTGATAAGCCAGTTAATCAGACATCATCATATATCTACAATTGGTGTTTTGATGCAGGGATTGGTGCACAATATGAACGGGCCGCTGCAGGTCCTCTCCATCCAGATAGAACTTCTGAAGAAGATCGTTGCTGAAGAAGAAAGGATAATAGCTGATCTGGCGGCCCTTCCTTTGCCGGCAGACGAAAGCAAAGATCTCTTGAATGCGTTGGAACAGAAAAGGGAACTGTGCGACAACAAGCTCGGACAATTAGAAACCGAGATGGAACGTCTTCAGGACTTGACGGGGCTGATTGCCAACCGGTGTAATCCCGACGAGGATAATGCGACAAGTTTCATAGATCTGAACGAGGTGATCAGGAACGAAGTCGCACTGCTCCACGCAGATCTGTTCTTCAAACATAAGATTCAGAAGAGGCTTGACCTTGCTGAATCCGTGGCCCCGATATCAGGGAGGTATCTGGACCTCTGTCAGGTGCTCAATTACGTCCTCCAAAATGCAATTGAAGCCCTTTCAGATGGAGAAAATCGAGACATTCTTATCCGGACCGGAGAAGAGGGCGACAGAGTCTTCCTTACAGTGGAGGATTCCGGCTGCGGCATGCCTCCAGCAGTGCAAGCCAAACTGTTTACCCCTTTTCACACTACCAAGGCGGCGCCGCATGCCGGCCTGGGTTTGTTCCTGGCGAGACGGATTCTAGAGTCTCTCGGGGGTGACTTTAAGATAGAGAGTCAACCGGGTATGACCAGAGTCACGGTATATTTCCCGCGAAAGGACCAGGAGGAGATATGACTACCTTGCATGACGAGAGCGCTATCGGCGATATAGTGCAGCGGGCTGGAGACTACCTCGTTCAGGCATTGGAGACGACCATCCGCGAAGCATTGCAGGCCGAAATCGTTAAGGCGCTCGATAAGGCTCTGAAAGACGGAAAGTTCTATAAGTATATGAGTGACGAGCTCCAGAGCGGCGTGGTGGATCTCCTTAAGGAGATAAAGACTTTCAAGGAAGAAGCTGCGGGAGGGAACGGCGGCCGTAATCAAGATGCGCAGCAAAAGGCCGAAAACATGCTGTCGGAGGCCTCGACCCAGCTCGACTACATATTTAAGTCTACCGAAGAGGCAGCGACCAAGATCCTGGATATTGTGGAAAAAAACATGAATACCCAGGAGCAGGTTCTGGCCCTTCTGGAAGAAGAGGCTTCCAAGAACCCGGACAACGAGCTCATCAACAAACTAAAGAGCATAAATCAGGGGATCCAGAATGATTACATAGAGGTCATGACGGCTTTGAGCTTTCAGGATCTTACCGGTCAGCGAATTAAGAAGGTTCTGAGTTTCCTTTCGTTTGTGGAGAATGAAATATTCCGCATATTGGTTTCGACCGGGATAAAAATGAAAGAAAAGGCAGCATCTCCGGACAAGGATGTGGAAGAGATCATCTCCGAGGCCCAGGCTAGAGTCGATGATACTCTGAAAGGACCGCAGGCCGACACGAACCAAGGTGATATTGACAGCCTGCTGGCCGACTTAGGCATGTAGACGGGTTACGAGTTACGAGTTACGGGTCTTTCAATTTCGGATTTCGGATTTCGGATTGCGGATTGAAAAGACAAGGCCAAGGCTAAGATGCTTCGGGTTGCATACGGAAGTGAATAGGGAAACGAAACAAACCAAACAAACTAAATAAACTTTCTTGGTGAACGGTCAACGGTGAACGGTGAACGAATGGCAACGGAGAACGTATACGACCAGCGAGAATGAACCTTGAAAGAGGAAATCTATAACCGGATCAAGTCCTGCGAATTTCTGCCTTCCCTCCCGCATGTCGTTGCCGAGCTTATGCAGGCCACGTTGAGCGATAGTACCTCAGCAGGTGACATAGCCAAAATAATCCAGAAAGATCCCTCCCTGACCGGCCATGTATTGAAAGTCGTAAACTCCTCATTTTACGGGCTGAGCAGGAAGATAACTTCACCGTCTCAGGCGATAATTGTCCTCGGTCTAAGAGCCGTCCAGAATATCAGCCTTACCGCCTCTGTCTTCCGAACGTTTCATAATACGAAGACAAGGGGTACGTTCAGCATGGAGCAGTTCTGGTGGCACTCCGTTGTCTGTACCCTCACCATAAAACACCTCTCCGCAAGACTTGGGTTTTCCAATGAAGATGAGGCCTTTGTAGCCGGTCTTTTGCACGATATCGGGAAGCTGGTCCTCTATACAGGTTTTCCTGATGATTACGAAGCAATTATTAAACAGTACCGGAACGGTGAAAACCTGTTCGATCTCGAAGAGAGTTTTTTCGGCGTGAATCACGCAGATGTGGGCGGATGGCTGCTGGAATCCTGGAATCTTCAGCCCTTTCTGATAGATGCGGTTCGGTATCACCATCGTGACCTGGAGGGAATACTCACAGCGCTTCCTCTTGTAAAACTTGCCTATCTGGCAAACATCCTCTCCCACGCGATATTCGAACCGAAAGAGGAAGATGATTTCGGGAAAGAGATCTCCCTGGCGGGCAAGCTTTTCGGCACTTCTCTCGTAGATATAGCGGAATTGAGGGTCAAGCTTACAAAAGAAGCCGGTGATTTTGCCGAATGTATGGGGATATCATCCCCGTCATCCGACAGGCCGCCGGGGCGAGGCGCTGTTTGTACTCATGTTCAAGCCCTGTCTCAGAAAAAGCAGGAAGAACTGTCCGGGGCAGTCAAGGATGCCTCTCTTCTCCTCGGGATGTTGAGGGCACTGCTTGAGGCAAAAGACTCCGGCGAGATTATTGACATTATCTTCGAGGCGCTTTCCATATTGTTTTCATTTGAATCTGCTATTCTTATGAGCATTGAGGGAAAGCGCCTGGTCGGGAACCGGGCCTTCGGCACGAAACGAGACGACCTGGTAAAAGAAATCGTCGTTGATCTGGATAGCGGCGAAGGCGTTTGGCAAGAGGCTTTGTCTTCGAAATCGCTGATGCACTCGAAGGAATACTTTAAGACACATCCGTACCGGATTATCGATGAGCAGATCCAGAGTTTTCTGAGCGCACCCAGTTTCAGCATTCTTCCTCTCAATAGTCAGGGTGAGACTCTGGGGCTACTGGTCCTTCCAGACAGTGATAAACATGCCTGCTTGCAGGAAAGCCTCTTAACCGCGTTGTCTGCCCAAGCTGCCGCCGCTCTGAGATCGCACCGCTTACGGAACAGGTTTGTCGAAGTGGACCGGCTCAAGAGCGCCATAGTCCAAAACGCGCCGGTCGGGCTTATCTCCCTGGATCATAACGGCGTGATTACGCATTTTAATCCCGTAGCGCGGGAGATTTTTGGATTATCCACAGAGGTAGTCGGTTTACCGATCGACGTTGTTAATAGTTCTTCAGACCTCAAGAAGAGAGTATTCTTGTCGATAAGGAACGGGTCTTATGACATCCCTTTTTTTGAACATTGTTCGCCATCGAACAAGAAATACTGGCTTGCCTGTCGCGTTGTGCCTTTAGGTCAGTCAAGTAAAGAAGGTCTTCTCCTGCTGATACAAGACGTCACCGACCGTGTAAATTCCGAGCGGATGCTGCGGGATTATACAACTTCGCTGGAAAAAGCCGTTCAAGAGAAGACAAAGGCCCTGGAGGAGAGTCAGGCTTTACTGGTACGTTCCGAACGTATTGCCGTTGCAGGCCGAATTGCTCGAAAAATCGCTCACGAAGTAAACAATCCGCTTGGGATAATAAAGAACTACTTGCAGATAATCAGGTTAAACGCACCTGAATCCGATCCACAGAAAGAGTCCTTGCGTGTCATTGACGAAGAGCTGGATCGAATTGCTTCCATACTCCGGCAACTCTCCGATCTTAGCCGGGCCGATCTTTTGAATCTGCAGATGTTGGATATCAACCACCTTGTGCAGGATCTGGTCAGAATCATGGATGAATCCTACCGAAAGAAGGGTATTCGTATTATTTTAGATTTGTCAGAGCAACCGGCTTATGCTAATGTGGACCCCGACAAATTTAAGCAGGTTTTCATTAATCTGATCAAAAATGCCGAAGAAGCTATGCCTGACGGGGGCGAGATCCGGCTGCGTATAAGGCTGTTTGAAACTGGAGGGAAAAAGCAGATAGGCATCGAGGTCGCTGATACTGGTGGCGGCATCCCGGAAGAAGTACTGAAGCACATCTTCGATCCGTTTTACAGCACCAAAGGACTGTCCAATTCCGGGCTGGGATTATCGGTTTCCCTTGGAATTGTCAAGGGACTCGGCGGCGAGATCAACGTGGAGACAGGCGCGGACAAAGGTACCACTTTTACGATTCTTTTTCCTGCTGCATAGATATTTCGCATCCGTTCACCTTTGTCCGTAAAGACCCTAAGGATGCGTTACGAAATAACTGTGACATCTTGCTAGTCTTTTGGGCCGTATTCTGCGTTGCTTAAGGGGTCACATACTTCAGTATGCTCGCCCCTTAAGCAGCCTTGAATACAGCCCAAAATCCGGCGCAATC
>JAZDGK010000244.1:0-13708 GCA_043806955.1 Pseudomonadota bacterium
GGAATACTCTAGGAGCCTGTCGGACTTAGGGGGATCTACTGCGGAAAGTGGGGGGAACGGCCCAAATATCCCCGAATTTTCGTTGCATAGCAACACTATGCGCCTCAAATTCGTGAATATTTGGTCTCGTTCCTCCACTTCCTCGTGACGATCCCCTAAGTCCGACAGACTCCCAGTATTTTGAGGATTAAAATCTGAGCCTGACGCAGAGATTGGGCAAAAGAGGACGTTTTGCAAGAGGCTCTCAAGATAACCAATACGGGACGCTTTTAAGCGACTTCCGTTATTTTAAAGGATATGGCGCGAGAGGTGTGAAAAATGAAAAGGCTATTAGCAGTAATGGGAGTCTCTGTTGCGATTTGTCTGTATGTGGTGATCTCAGGCTGTGTGGAACAAAAGCCAATGCCTGCAGGTGTCCCGGCAAACACTGCTGTTGAGACTTCACCTGTAGCGGCTCAGGCTGCTTCGGCTTCTCCCGCAGCGGTGCGGAAGGTGGCGAAGGCGTACGAAAGGGATGTAGCGCCTTTGACTACGGAACAGTGCGCACAGTGCCATACATATTACTACAACATCATCAAGAAAGACGGTGGGAAACATCAATTAGAGTGTACTTACTGCCATACTCAATTCCATACGTACCGGCCTGGAAAGGTCAATTATGAAGATATAGTTCCTAAATGCAACACCTGCCATGGCTTGGCCCATGGCGAAAGTCTGGCTCAATGCCTCGATTGTCATTCCAATGCCCACACCCCGATCAAGGATATGAAGGGCGGCGCAATGGATACGGGGTGTGCAACCTGTCACGGCGATATTGCAGGTGAATTGCAGGCCAACAAGAGCAAACATACCGATGTGGGATGTTCAGATTGCCACACGGCCCATCGTTTGATACCGAACTGCGGGATGTGTCACCAGCCCCATCTTGCCACTCAGACCGATGCCGACTGTCTGGGTTGCCACCCTGTGCACAAACCATTACAGATAACCTATCCTGTCGAAACACCTCAGGAGACCTGTGGAGTATGCCACCCGCGAGCTATGGAAGAGCTGAAAAAGACAACGACCAAGCATACGGCGCTTACGTGTGCAAAGTGCCATCCGAAGCACAGGCAGCTCATGAATTGTAAAGAGTGCCATGGGCAGGCCCATAGTCCCAGTATGCTGAAGGGATTCAAAGGATGCGGTGATTGTCATAACACGGCTCATGCCCTGCCCAAGAGCTGAGAGAAGCAAAATCGACGAGAAAAGGGCGGTCTCCAAGGGCCGCCCTTTTCTATTAGCGGGACAAAAGCCTTGACAAGGAAAGAGACGGGTGTTAATCAAAAAAAGTCAGTTTCCGGCAGTTACGGTTTTTTCAAATTCTAAAGCAATGCTTTTCACTGGTTCTGAAGAGCATTTTACCCCTGAGCAGGTTAGGTATGGAGGCGGAAAAGATTTCATCTACGGATAAACGAGAAGAGAAACCACTCTGGAAATTCCTTTCCTCTGTAAAGCTTACCATTTTTCTTCTGATTTTTCTTGCCGCCGGGTCAGTAGTCGGGACTCTGATCCCGCAAAATGAACCTCCAGCGAGGTATGTCCAGCAATACGGATACTCGGTCTACAGAGTTTTTGATTATCTGTCGCTTATCGATCTTTATCATTCCGCTTGGTACAGGATCCTTTTGGGATTACTCGCCGTGAACCTCGTGGTTTGTACGACGGGGAGGCTGCGCCATGTTTGGCAGATCGTGTTTTCAAAGGATCGGAGCATAGACGAAAAGGCAATACTTGCTCGTCCGGGCAAGAGAAGGTGGATGTTTGAAAGCAGTTTCCCGGATGCAACAACAGCGATCCAAAGACTCCTTCAGAGAAAATGGGGCAGTTTTAAGGAGATCAGCTCGGGATCTGCAGTCATATACTGGCAGGAAAAGGGGAGATTTTCTCGGCTTGGAGTATATGGAGTACACGTCAGTA
Organism: Pseudomonadota bacterium; assembly: GCA_043806955.1. Taxonomy (GTDB): domain Bacteria; phylum Desulfobacterota; class QYQD01; order QYQD01; family JAZDGK01; genus JAZDGK01. The sequence goes on from JAZDGK010000244.1 coordinate 1,960, forward strand.
TCATATTCTTTTATGTTGCGGGCATAGCCAGCTCCGTCGGAGGGTTTAGAACACAGATCAACCTCGCCGAAGGCCAGGCTGTATCCCAGGTAGGTCTGCCCGACTCCAACGCTGTCTATGATTTGGGGTTTATTCTTCGCGTGGACAAATTCGAAGCGCAATTCTATCCCTCAGGTGTGCCCAAGGATTACTGCAGCCAGGTTACCGTCATTGAAAATCAGCAGCCCGTATTTCAGGCAGGTATCCGTGTGAATGATCCTTTGAGCTATAAGGGGATTAATTTTTATCAATCATCCTATGGTCAGTACCCGAAGACTCTCAAGCTTAGTATTCAAGACAGGAAAGGCGGGAACCCTCTTCCGGTTTCGGTTGCGTACGGAGCTGATGTCTCTTTACCGGAGAACCTGGGAACCGTGAGATTCCTGCGTTTTGAGCCGAACGTCATGGATATGGGACCTGCGGTACAGGTATTCATAAGCAGCCCGACACTGGGGCAGCAGGGAGAGTTCTGGCTTTTTAAGAATAATCCCGACTTCGGCCGTGTTAAGGCACTGCCCTATCGTTTTATTATCGATGGAGTTGAGGAAGGGTATTATACAGGGCTTCAGGTTGCAAAGGAGCCGGGGATATTTTTTGTCTGGGCGGGCAGTATAATTATGGTGCTGGGGATTGGCGTTACGTTTTTCATGTCGCATCGCAAGGTTTGGGTCGTTGTGGAAAAGAAGGGAGACCGGGCCACCGTTACAATAGGAGGAACCGCAAATAAGAACAAGATGGGACTGGAGAACAGACTTGAAGGGTTGTACTCAGAGATTAATGCACTTGATATAGGAGTCCGGAGTTAGGATGATCTACTGTGAAAGGTGGGGGAGACGATCCCTTAAGCATGACAGGCTCCCAGGAGTCTGTCATGCTTAGGGGATCGTCACGAGGAAGTGGAGGAACGAGACCAAATATTCACGAATTTGAGGCGCATAGTGTTGCTATGCAACGAAAATTCGCGGATATTTGGGTCGTTCCCCCCACTTTCCGCAGTAGATCCTCCTAAGTCCGACAGGCTCCTAGGATCCAGAGGAAACGGCAAGCTATGTTGAGTTCTAAAATTCTGGCGATTGTAACATTTGTATATTTAGCTGCAACGCTGGTACATATAGCGGGTTTGATTTTTAAATCGCGCATTATGCCTCAAATAGGTTCAATCATCGTTTTGGGGGGATTTGGCGCCCATACGGTCTCAATAATCCTGCGCTGGATAGAGTCACACAAGATGGGGCTGGGGCATGCTCCTTTTGCGAATTTTTACGAATCACTGGTCTTTTTCGCCTGGGCCACTGTTCTGATCCATTTTGTGGCTCGCTACAGGTACAAGCTTATTCATGCCGGGGCGTTTACTCTTCCCTTCGCCTTTTTCGGTCTCGCATATGCTTCATTCTCACCGGATATAACCAGCCGAATAGAGCCGCTGATTCCTGCGTTGCGCAGCAACTGGCTTATCGCTCACGTTATTACATGCTTCATAGGCTATGGTGCTTTCGCGGTTTCCTGCGGACTAAGTGTTGCCTATTTGGTCAGGGGTACTCGTGAAAACGAAAATCTGGACATGATGAATTACAGAATGATCGTATTCGGCTTCCTTTTCCTGACAGCGGGGATCGCCACGGGCTCAATATGGGCCCATTCTGCCTGGGGGGCATACTGGCAGTGGGATCCAAAGGAAACCTGGTCGCTTATTACCTGGCTGATTTATGCCACAGTTCTGCACGCCCGTCTACGCGGCTGGTATGGAAAAAAAATCGCGTTGCTTTCCATCAGCGGCTTCATATCAGTGCTCTTTACCTATTTTGGGGTCAATTTTCTCATGGCCGGCCTTCACAGCTACATGAATTGATCTTTGTCGAGAAATCATGCTCCCTTCGAACCGCCTCTACTGCGGTTTTCCACCACCAATCGCACCCGTCTTCGATTGCGATTACGAGTACCGCTACGCTGAGTACAAGCAGGATTAACAAGTTGATTTTGCGCGTGTAGTCTCCAGCCCTCTTCGGTACGTAACCGTTCAGCGTTATCAGTTAACCGTTGTCCGTAAGAACCGGAAAAGCATTCCTTCGGTGAACGGTCCACGGTGAACGGTGAACGATTACAAAACCAGACCATACGAGACCACCCGCTCACAGCCATATGACGGCATTGTCACGTCCTTAAGTAATCCAGCCAATAAGCCGAAACGTAGATAGACGACCAGGGTATATGTTTGTAGAGGATGAGACCGAAGTGCGGGAAGAGCGCAAAGAAGACGTATTGAAGCTTTCCGGAGACGTGGATATCCATCATCTGGAAGCTTTCCACAATGCCTTAAAGGAACGCTATCCTCTGGAGCGGGATTTGGTCCTGGACTGCACGGACCTGGTCCAAATGGATACCGCCGGGATACAGTTGCTCCTGGCGTTTAAGAAGTCTTTGCCTCCCGGTCGCCGGCTTACTGTAAGGAACCTTTCGTCCTACCTGGAAGAGGCATTGGATATGATGGGCGTCAAACAAGTGCTTCTGAGATAAAAGAGGAGATCTATGGCGCGTTTTGCAAAAGTCCGTGACGGGACGAATCGTGCTCGTGCTCAGCGAAGCGATGCTTGCAATCGATGTTCGGGTTGCGGGTTACGAGTTGCGCGTTACGAGTTAACATCATAAAAACACTTTCATTTTTCTGGTTCCGCGTCTTGATGTTTTCTTAACCCGAAACACGGAACCCGGAACACGAAACAGAGTTTTGCAAGAGGCTATATGGAAAGACACATTCTCATCGTAGATGACTCCCCTACAATGCGTGCGAGTGTTTCCTTCTGTTTGAGCAATGCCGGGTATGCGGTAACTGAGGCTATTCACGGAGAGAGCGGTTTGGCGAAGTTGGAACAACTGGAGGCCGAAGACCGACTTCCGGCGCTGATTATCTCAGATATAAACATGCCGGAGATGGATGGAATTACTTTCATCACGACGGTTAAAGAGACCCGCTGGAAATTCATTCCCGTGCTGGTTCTTACTACGGAGTCACAGGAATCACAAAAAATCAGAGGCAGATCAGCCGGGGCAGCCGGGTGGTTATTAAAGCCTTTTCGTCCGGAGCAGTTGCTCTGGGTTGTAAGAAAGTTTATCCGCTAATTATGACGGGTTCGTAAAAAGTCCATTTGCTGCGTTGCGCTGCATCCTTCGTCACTGCGGCGTACCAGTAAGTACGCCTCATTCCTCAGGATTTGCGCGCCTTGCAACTGGAGCTTTTTACGAACCCGTCAGAAAACGGACTTTTTACGAATTCATCAATTATGGAACAAGACGAGCTGTTACAAATCTACTTTTCAGAAGCCGACGAACTGCTCCAGTCCATCGAGAAGAGTGTAATGGCGCTTGAGGCCGATCCGCAGGACAAGGCCGTGGTCAACGAAATATTCCGTGCCGTGCACACAATCAAGAGCAGTTCCGCGATGGTCGGTCTCAACGGGCTTTCGGAACACTCGCACCTGCTCGAGAACCTGCTGGAAAGACTGCGAAATCAACAAATGCCGATCACGCGCAATCTGATCTCCTTTCTCTTAGAAAACCATGATGCGATGAAAGGAATGATCGAAAGATTTGCCCAGGGCCAACATGAGGAAAACTCGACCGTATTTCTTTCCCTGAAGGAAAAAATAGCACGATTCGCGGGCTCCGGGATTGTAGACGATGGGGAGGAGAAAAGAAATGCGGTAACGATCGCGCCCGGTGTTCAGGCGAGGGAATTCTACTACGAGATAAGAATGAGATTCAGGAGAGATGTCTTCCGTGCAGGGCAGGACCCATTGATGCTGCTCTTTGAGCTGGGAGACCTGGGGGTTATTGCCTCGGTCGAGACGGACCTCTCATCCTTGCCGGGATTTCCTGAAATCGACCCCTACCAACTGTACCTCAACTGGCGTATGGTCCTCCGGACCAAAGAAACAATGCGAACGATCGAACAGGTCTTCATTTTCATTAAAGAAGACAGCCTTAATGACCTAAGCATTGAAGATATATCCGCTCACTTCCGGGACGGCGTAGACACACGAATATCTACCAAACCCCTGGGCGAGATTCTCGTCGATCATAAACTTGTAGATGAGCACGAAATCCGGGATGCACTTGCTCAGCACAAGAAGATTGGAGAGGTGCTGGTTGAGGAGGGGAGGATATCCCAGGACGAACTGGACAAGTTTGTCGATCTTCAGGAGAAAAGCCGGGCGGTCATCCGGAAGTCTACAGTCCGCGTACCAACCGAAAAGCTTGATAGTCTTGCAAACATGATTGAGGAGATGACTGTGCAGTTGGCGCACGTCTCTTCGTTTGTGCAGGACATGGGCTTTGCTTTTGTGAAGAAGCTGCGTGTGGAACTGGACGTACTCAACAAGATCAGCCGAGAGATTCAGGAGCAGGTAATGCGCCTGAGGATGTTTCCCATCGAAGGCACATTTCAGCGGTTTCAGAGGATGGCGAGGGATCTTGCCCGCGATCAGCATAAAGCGGTAAAGGTTCTCATCGGCGGCGGGGAAACTGAGCTGGACAAGGATGTCATTGAACAGATAAGCGATCCCCTGAAACATATCCTGCGAAACTGCATAGATCATGGCCTGGAGACCGCCGAAGAGAGGATACGGGCCGGAAAGCCGGAAGAAGGAACTATATCCTTAAAAGCCTATCAGCAGGAAGGTCAGATTTACCTCGAAATAAACGATGACGGAAGAGGGATTGATCTTGAGGCGGTCCTGAGAAGGGCGCGAGAGATGGGCATACTCCCGGAAAAAGAACAACTGCAGCCTGACGAACTCTATCAGTTTCTGTTCATGTCGGGATTCTCTACGGCCAAGGAGGTAAGCTCTCTCTCCGGTCGAGGGGTAGGCATGGATGTGGTGCTCAATAATATCCAGCGTCTTGGAGGCACAGTCAACGTTGTTTCCGAAAAGAACAAAGGAACAACCATAACCATTAAACTCCCTCTGACCCTTGCGGTAATCGACGGCATGTATGTCCGTATCGGGTCCGAAATCTTTATCATCCCGTTATCCTCGGTCTTGAGCAGCGTAAAATTGAAACACAGCGAAGTGAGAACAATCGAATCCAAGGGAAAAGTGGCACGTTTTGGAGACAGCTACGCCCCGATAGTGTTTTTGGATAAACTGGTGGGGACCGATACCCGGAAGCCGGAGTCGGACCTTTTGGTCATATTCGCAAGCGGCGAGAGACAAGTGATTGGTCTGGTTGTGGATGAGATACTTGATCAACAGCAGGTCGTGATCAAGAACCTGGAGAAGAATTTTCGTCCTATACGCGGGATTGCAGGCGGCGCAATTATGGCTGACGGAAGTGTTGCCCTTATTCTGGACCTACACAGCCTGGATCATCTGCTATATGGTCAAGGCCGAGATGACGGGCGAATCCATTGAATCTGTACAGGGGGGACTTAGATGATTCGACTTCTGAAATCTTACATAAACAAGAGGCTGCGCTCCAAGATCCTCATTACTCTGACCGTGACCTCTGCTTTTTTAATGGGAACTCTCATTTACATACAAGTCGAAGACCACAGAAAAGACATTCTCGATAAGATCACCGCCCAGGAGATGCAACTCGCCAGCATGACCCACGCGGGAATAAAACACCCGATGGCCATCGGTGACATGGATGCGGTCAAAGAGCAGCTTCGAAATATCCGGACCGCCATGAAAGCGGTGGAAGTCTACATTACAGATATCAACCAGACAATAGTCTACGCTACCCATGAAGAAACCGTCGGGAGCCGGATCGACAGCCGGCTGGGAGACTCGGATGTTAAACGGACGCTGAGCGATATGCTCGCCACCGGGGTTGATCCGAACCGGCATTTTTCGGTCAATGTCGGTGGAGAACCATACAATCTGATCCTGCACCCTATTCTTAATGAACCCGCGTGCTACAACTGCCACGTCCCCGCCAAGAGAGTCCTGGGTTCGCTTGTCGTACGCCAGGCGGTAGCCGAAGACTATCTCTCCATCGCTTCTCTTAGAAACCGGCACATTTTGTTGGGTGTAGGCGGTATCCTTTCGCTGGTCTTTATTCTCAATTTTCTCCTGACCCGTCTGATCACGCGGCGGATCCATTATCTCGCCGACAAGGCAAGGCAGGTCGCCGAAGGAGATGTGAATGTCAGCATCGAGGTGAGAGGAGAAGACTCCATAGAAGGTCTGAATCGAAGCTTCAATACAATGCTCCGTCATATCCGGGATAAAATTGAGTATGCCAACAGTCTCAAGCTCGGTATAAGCGACCCCTTTTTCATAGTGGATCCGGAGTTCACAATCACCTATATGAACGACAGGGCGGCTGCGATCAGCGGCTACAAAAGGGAGGAAGTCGAAGGGAAAATGAAATGCTGGAGTATCTTTACCAGCGATATCTGTGAGACTGCCTGTTCGTTAAAGAAAAGCATGGCTACGGGACTCCCGGCAGAAAGAATGCAAAACGAAGTGAAGAACCGGTTCGGCAACATAATCCCGGTTGAGGCGAGCTCGGCGTGCCTCAAGGATTCGAGCGGGCGGGTTCTGGGAGGTTTCAAAATCTTTCATGACATAACGGCAAGTGTTGAGGCCAAAAGAACTCTGGAGGAGACCGCGGCCAGAGAGGAGGACCAGCGGCGCTATCTTGAAGAACGTGGAGATGCCCTTCTGAGAGTCCTGGACAAAGCCTCACAGGGAGATCTGTCGATCAGAATAGAACATACCGGCAAAGAAGATGTCATGTACAGACTCGCAAACAAGATCAATGAGATGTTCGAGAAAATCGGCCTTCTCATAAAGCAGACCACAGCCGCGGCTCATATTGTCGTACAGGGCGCCAACCAGATCTCGGACGGGAACCAGGAGCTGTCCCAACGTACTCAACAGCAGGCGGCAACGATAGAGGAGGCCAGTGGGGCACTGGAACAAATGACGGCGAATGTCGGCCAGAATGCCACGAATACGATGAAGGTCGACAGCCTGGCCCAGGAAACGGTAACATTTGCACACGACGGTACGGTAGTCGTGGGCGAAACGGTTCGATCAATGTCTGAAGTGTGGACTGCCAGTAAGAAAATTGTTGAAATTATGGACCTCGTAAACGAAATAACATTCCAGACAAACCTCCTCGCTCTTAACGCCGCTGTAGAGGCAGCGCGAGCCGGAGAACACGGCCGCGGATTCGCGGTAGTGGCCACAGAAGTTCGAAATCTGGCCAAACGCAGCGCTGAAGCAGCTAAAGACATTCAGGACTTGATACAGGACAGCATCAACAAAATCGAAGAAAGCCACAAACTGGTAGGTCAAACTGGAAAGAGCCTCCAGAAGATTTCCGAAAAGATCGCCTCCGTCTCCACGGCTATCAGCGAAATATCCAATGCTACACAGGAACAAAGGCGGAGCATCGAGCACGTCAATCAGGCTTTTGTCGATATGGGAAATGTTGTGCAGCAGAATGCGAATCTGGTTGAGGAACTTGCCGGGGCGAGCCAGACGCTCGCCACAAAAGCAGGATTGCTCCAACGATTGACCAGCGAATTCACGCTGCCCGAGGCATGCGAAAAATATGTAGAAGATGCGATTTTCGCGGGGAGAAAGCCGAAGGAGGGAACGATCTACGAGAAACAATCCGGGCATAAAGGCTCTCGACCGGACAATTCCGGAAAACCCGCACAGAAATCTGCTCTGCCGAAAGAAGTCGGCATGGATCTGGATTTCAACGAAGGATTTGAAGAATTCTGAGGTCTTTTGAGGGCTCTTACTATGGAAACCCAGTTCGTAACCTTTTACCTCGACGAGGAAGAATATGGGGTGGAGATACAAAGAATAAAAGAAATCATCAGTTTTCGGCGGTTTACGAGGATCCCGGGCTTTAAGAACGTGGTAAAGGGAATGATAAACCTTCGGGGCGTCATTCTGCCTGTCTTCGATCTTCGTTTGATACTGGGGCTGGCGCCCAGAGAATACAATAAATTCTCAGTAATATTCGTTGTTGAAATTGCCGGTCGTCTTATGGGGGTCATCGTTGACAGGACCTCAGATGTGATTTCCCTCCACCCCGAGGAGATGATACCGACTCCGAAACTGACCCCTTCCGTCCGTACGGAATACATAAAGGCCGTGGCCCAGCAGGATGACCGGATGATCATACTTCTCAATGTGGAGGAGATATTTAACGAGAAAGAGTTGGAAGAGCTGGATGCGGCGATTTAGGAGTCTGTGGGACATATGATGATCCACTCATCGTGCTCAGCGCAGCGGCGCTCGTAATCGTAATCGAGCAGCAATGGGTCTTATGCTGAAGACGCGACCTTGCGTAAAAAACGATTACGATTACGCGCACGAGCACGAAACTGAACGCCACATGGTGAGTTGCTTCCAGGTTCACGGTTCACAGCTATTCTTAACCGTGAACCTGGAACTGTGAACCGTGAACTCAGAAACCTTACGGCGTCTATGCGCAATGATTTAAGACACCATGTATATAGACTTCCAGATAAAGCTTTTGGGTGCGTTATCGGTCGGGGATGTACGAACAGGTACTATCCCCTCCCTGCTGCCTTCCCAAAAACATTATCTGAAAGTCTATAGAAAGGGCTGGGTATCAAATAAGGCATGTATCGGGGTTACAATCATCAACTCGAAAGGCCCGTGATTATGCTGGAGCCCGGAGAGTACTACGCCACGAGCACGAGGGAACTGCTTTACACCCTGCTTGGGTCATGTATATCGGCATGTATTTTCGATCTGGAAAACGGGGTTGCCGGGATGAATCACTTCATGTTGCCGGGAGTTCTGAACCCGAGGAATATGCTCTTAAACGATATCGGACGTTACGGAATGTTTGCTATGGAATTGTTGATCGGCGAGATAATCAAACAAGGAGGGGACAGAAGGCATCTTAATGCCAAAATTTTTGGCGGGGCCAGTGTGATGAAAACCGGCGGTAATGCGAACATCCCGCAGGCCAATATTCACTTTGCAAGAAAGTATCTCGAACTGGAAGGGATTCCTCTCTTGGCTGAATGCGTCGGGGGGACCAGGGGCCGCAAAGTCTTATTCTTTCCCGAAACCGGCAAGGTCCTTCTGAAGTACATAGAGTCCGCACAGGCAATGGCGCCCCTGGAAAAGGCAGAAGAGTTGTACGTAGATAAGGTCAGACACACAATTCGGTAGGAGCCTGCCGGACTTAGGACGATTTACTGCGGAAAGTGGGGGGACGGCCCGTATCCGTTTACCGTTATCAGTTCACCGTTGTCCGACAAAACATGGCCGGATTCTCTTTGGCATACGGTGAAAGTATTCTCCGTAAGTCAGCCACGGTGATTCGTGAGGTTAAAAAGCCCCTCGACGGTGAACGGTGAACGGTCAACAGTGAACGGTTACTATGCACGGCTTTTCACCGGATATTCTATGAATAAGATTAGAATTCTCATTGTGGATGATTCCGCGGTGTTCAGACATTTCCTGGAGGGCGTCCTGGAAAAGGAACCTGCCTTTTCCGTGGTCGGGAGCGCCTCAGACGCTCTGGAAGCCGCTGAAAGGATTGCCGGGCTGAAACCGGATGTGATTACTCTTGATGTAGAAATGCCGGGAATGAATGGTATAGCCTTTCTGAGAAAACTGATGCAGAATAACCCTCTGCCGGTAGTAATGGTCAGTTCTTTTACGGAAGAGAACGGCGCCTTGACTATAGAGGCCCTGGCCAATGGAGCCGTGGATTTCGTACTCAAACCTTTCAGCGATGGATCGCAGGACAGAAGCGAGTTCGCAACAGAAATCATCGGAAAGATAAAAATCGCCTCCCACGGGAGAATCGTCAGGCACCCGGCTGTGAATCGAGTGAAGTGGGCAAAGGCGGATCCCATTCCGGGATCATCGAAGCTGACCCGGAATCTAATAGCCGTGGGCGCATCCACAGGAGGAACAGGGGCGGTTTGTGAGATCCTTCGCGCTTTGCCCCCGGGGATTCCGCCCACAGTTATTGTTCAACATATGCCTGGTGTATTCACGGGGCTTTATGCACGGCGACTTGACGAGTTGTGTCACTTTTCCGTAAAACAAGCCGATGATATGGAGGAACTCCGGCCCGGCAATGTCTACATCGCGCCGGGTGACAGGCATCTCATAGTTGAGAGCCACCGGTCAGGCTGGCGAATACGTTTGATAGACAGTCCGCCGATCAACTATCACAAGCCATGTATCGACTTGTTCTTTGAATCCGTTGCAGATACGTTAAGGGCAAATGCCTTGGGCATCATCTTGACCGGGATGGGAAATGACGGAGCAAAAGGGCTTTTGGCCATGCGGCAAAGGGGCGCATTCACGATTGCTCAGGACGAGAGCACCTCGCTTATTTTCGGGATGCCGAGGGCAGCGATAAAACTCAATGCCTCCTGTGAAGTAGTTCCGATCGACAGGATACCCGGGCGAATTATGGCATGTTTATCAGGAGAGGGGTCTGATGGCTAAGATTCTGATAATAGATGACAGTCGGCTGATGGTGGAATTTGCCAAGAACATCTTGAAAAAGACCGGGTATGAGGTGATTACGGCCGCAGACGGGATCTCCGGGGTAGATCTGGCACGGTCGCAAAGGCCCCAGGCTATTCTGCTCGATGTGGTAATGTCCGGCATCGACGGTTATGAAACCTGCAGACTTCTTAAGCAAGACGAACTTACCAGGGACATAGGAATCATAATGCTTACATCCAAGGCGGAGCCGGCGGATAAAGTGAAAGGGCTGGCCTTGGGGGCAGTGGACTATATTACCAAGCCCTTTGACGCGGGTGAGTTGATTGCGCGAGTAAACATTCACGTCAAGCTGCACGAATTGTACGAGGCCCTGCAGGAAAGAAACCGCCAACTGGAGGAACTGGCCACTCGTGATGGTTTGACCGGGTTGCACAATCACAGATATTTTAAGGAGCAGCTTGCGCTTGAGATGGGAAAGATCCAGCGCTACGGGGATTTCCTGACCTGCATCCTTGTGGATATCGACTATTTCAAACAGTTTAACGACACGTACGGCCATCAGTCAGGAGACGCCATCCTTTCTCAAATCGGCCGGCTCTTGAACGGTGTCACGCGGGCAGGCGATGTCGCTGCACGGTATGGGGGCGAAGAGTTTGCAGTATTGCTGCCCAGATGTGATTTAAAGACCGGCCGTCCGTGTGCAGAACGCCTCAGAAAAATGGTGGAGGATGCCAATTTCAGTTATAATGGTACGGATTTCCATGTAACCATCAGTGTCGGCGTTGCCAGTTGTCCGGACGAACGGATATCGTTGGCCCGGGACCTTGTGGAAGGGGCCGACAAGGCATTGTATAATGCAAAAAGGGCGGGTCGGAACAGGGTTGAAGTTTACTAAGACTGAGGAGTTTCCATCATACCATTTTAGGATCAATGTCCAATGTTCAATGCTCAATAACCAATTTCCAATCAGGAGAGGTACCCTTGGACCTTGAACATTGAGTATTGGATATTCGATATTGGGAATTGAAGTATGCCCGTATTGCCTAAAGGCTTTCGCTTTTTTGATTTTTATATTAGATTATTTCACTCGATATACGAGCCTCTTGCAAAATGTTCAATTTTGTCCAAGGTCAAGGAAGGCGAAGATTTTAACCGCAGGAATACTGGTAGTATTTTGAGGATTAAAATCTGAGCCTGACGCAGAGATTGGGCAAAAGGGGACATTTTGCAAGAGGCTC
>JAZDGK010000245.1:0-3868 GCA_043806955.1 Pseudomonadota bacterium
CTGATAGTTTTTTGCCGTCAACGAGAATATCATTCGGCCATTTGACGGCGGCATTCAACCCGGTCAATCTCCGGACCGCCCGACAAAGCGCCAGCGATGCCGCAAAATTGACCCGAAAACACCATTGGAGCGGAATGCCGGGCCGAAGAATCAATGTAAAATAGAGTCCGCCGTCGTTCGAATGCCAGGTGCGCCTCAGCCTGCCCCGACCGCTGGTTTGCCGCCCTGCGATCACAACACTGAAATGGGAAGCTCCCTTCCTGGCCATTTCTCTTGCGATATCCATTGTGGAAGATACTTCGGGGAAATAATGAATCAGCCCTTCTTGCTGCGGAAATTCCCAGGGAAACGGCGTGTCCGGCGAGTTGAGAAGCTGATACCCCCTGGGGGTTGCTTCAATTTCATATCCAAATTCCTGAAGCTTTTGAATGTGCTTCCACACCGATACCCGAGAAATCCCGAGAGCTGCGCTCAGTGTTTCTCCGGATACAATGTCTTGTGCAGATCGGAACAGGCCGAGAATTTTGGATTTCATAACGGTGATCGATTCTCGTTAGCCATAATATTTATCAGGTTAACGAAAAATGGGGGATACGTCAACCCATTTATCTAAGATCCTCGGAATCGGAATGATTTTGGCATCGGAAAAACGACTGTTTGAAAATTATCACAAAAATTGTGGTACTGCCAGTAATATAACTTACGGGTGTTCGAATAACGTGACAGCATATTGAGAGGAAGAGCAATTTATCCCCTTCCAGTGGTTATTCTACAGCCGGCCCCTCAGGGATCGGCTTTTTACTTTATAGGGACCACCGTTTTTTGCATTCTTGCGGATTGTTGATATTTCCGGCCCGCTCAATACTCAAGAAGTCGAGTAGACCGGTTTCTTTGAAAGAATAGGAATGACGATAACAGATGAACTTTAACAGACGCCTTGCCGCACGCGGCTACTACGTGTCACCGGCTATATCGTTCCCTTTTCATTATTGTCCCCGGCCCCTCTCAGAACCGTGCTGGCACTATTAACGCACACGGCTCCTCATCAGTACATTCACTTCGTAGCGAACAGATTCACCATAATCCTCGGCTTAGGAAGGGGATATTTCTTCAAGAGCTTCTTGAACTTCTCCCAGGTCAAGCATCCACTTTTTCCACGACGGTTCAACCACTTGACGAGTAGTTTCCTGACCTCATGATTGAATTGACCGATTCCTTCCGAGTTGTCAGTCACCCCATAGTATGCAAAATGCCCCCGCAGCTTTGCGGCAGCCGTTTTCATCAGTTCCGGGGTGGGCAGAGTTCGGCTTTCCTTCAGCCATTCCTTGAAAGCAAGCAGCTTGGCTTTGAACTTCTTCCGGGATGTTTTACGCTTCATACGGAAACGCCTGCCATTCTGCGTTTTGCTGCAGAAATGCGTCAGCCCCAGAAAGTCAAACGTCTGGGGCTTCTCACCTCTTGCCTTGGCCTTCACTGCGGCCAGCGGACCGAATTCCAGGATCTTGGTTTTCTCGGCTGCGACCTCAAGCCCGAACTTTCCAAGACGGCCGTCTAGATCCGTCCTGAATTGCTCCGCATCAGCTCTGCGCTGAAAACACACCACAAGGTGAGTAGCCCGGAGGAATCTCACCTCCAGGCGCTCTCAGAACCGGACTTGAACCTCTCAGCTCATCCGGCTCCCATTATCCAGCCGACGGCAAAATTCCCATCTGCCAATGGACGAACAGGTGAGGATCGCGTCTTGCAACACGCCCTAACCATTGCTCCGCCCTGTGCCGATGGTTCTCAAGCCTTTTGTATTTCCTCCGTGCCCAGCATATTAATGCTCGATTCATATGGCGCAGCACTGGGTACAGTGCCGATTTGTAAAAGCGCCCATAGTAGTTGATCCACCCGCGCAGTACCGGATTAAACATATGAGAAATATCTTCCAGCGTCTTGTCCGGTTTCAGGTGCAGCCGCCATTGTCGAATGGTTTGCCTCATTGCCTTGCTGGCTTTATTACAAACCCCCGGTGTGAAGTTTATGAAGAATTTGCCATAGCGATTCTTTGACCGGCGTGGTCGGAATGTGAATCCCAGAAAATCAAATTTCATCTCCGGGGCGTCCCCACGACGATCATCATCTTTGCAATATACTATGCGCGTTTTCTCCGGATGCAATTCAAGCCCGCATTCCAGAAAACGGCTTCGCAGTTGCTCAAGCAGTTCTTCTGCTTCACTGCGGGTCCGGCAGTGGGCTATTCCATCATCTGCATATCGTGCCCATGGATTTCGGGGGTTCTTTCTCTCCATCCATTTATCAAAGACATAATGGAGAAACAGATTCGCCAGTACGGGGCTTACAACACCCCCTTGAGGGGTTCCCGCATTGCGCTCAACGATCCCACCATCTTCCATCTGAAACGGCGCCTTGAGCCACCGTTCAATGTAAAGAAGCACCCATTTGCTGTCGGTGTGCGTCCTTACAGCACGCATCAGCAGTTCGTGGCCGATATTATCAAACAGTCCCTTTATATCAAATTCAATCAACCAATCATACCGCCAGCATCTTTTGCGCGTGACGGCTATGGCATCGATTGCCGATTTTCCGGGTCTGTAACCATAAGAGTCCTGGTGAAAATATGGCTCCACCTTTGGCTCGAAATACATCTTCACAACCATCTGTGCTACGCGATCAGCCACCGTTGGAACTCCGAGAATCCTTTTGCCCCCGTTCTTCTTGGGTATTTCCACCGCTTTGACCGGAGGCGGGAAGTAGCTCCCCGATGACATTCGATTCCACACTTTGTAGGGGTTATCTTTCAGATTTCCCTCAAAGTCCGTGATCGATTCGCCATCAATCCCCGCCGCTCCTTTGTTTGCCCTTACCCGTTTATACGCTTCCATGACGACATTTTTGGAAATCTCAAACGGCTTTGTTTTGTCCACTGGTTCCTCCCATCTCTGGTTGTCCACTTTCCAAAACAGGATAACACAGCCCCTTCGCTCCATCCCGATTTCCAGGACTTCATCACTAATACGGGCTGTTCCGCCCCTATACGCCGCATCGGTACTCTGATCCTTGTGGGTCCTCCACTTGGATTTCTCCCTTAACATCGGCGTCGTAGGTTCCCACGTTCCACACAGAAGCCTGTATCACGTTCACGCCGCCTCCATGCCGGCCACCGCCTGGACAGTAAACAGGTTATCCTCCAGGCTTATCCCAGGTTAACGACTCCCCCCTGGTTTTGATGACGTCCCTACGCTTTCGACACTTTATCAGCGGTTCACTGGGGTTCGTCTCCATGATACTTACCTGATCCCGTCTCGCGGGACCTTTTCCTTAACGCTCACCACCAAGGCTTTTGACCTCAGCAGCTTAAGGTGGTTTGAAGCCTCCACCTGTATGGCGGCTCCGAGGGGCCTTTACCCTCATCTTCCGTGCAGCATGGCACTTCAGGTGACCATTACGGCCTCCTTTCCGCGCCTTCGTGGCGCACAGTCATCGGCGTAACGGGCAAAACGATGGCCACGTCTTTCCAGCTCCTTGTCAAGATCGTCAAGAAGAATATTAGAAAGCAATGGGTGAAAGCGGACCGCCTTGAGGAACCCCGGTGGGGGTTGACTGGAGACGGCCATTTACCATAACTCCGGTGCGCAGGTATTTACCGATCAGAGATAACACCCGTTTGTCACGAACATATTTTGCCACACGGTTCATAAGGACATCATGGTTCACCGTATCGAAGGAAGATACGACACACTACCCACCTCGATGGTTTTCCTTCTGAAGTTACCATACTGCGCGATTCTCATCCCTTGCAAGGAAAAACGCTTCAGCTCTTCGGCTGGGCGCATCGAAAAGGTGTCTTGAATCTCACTCTGGT
>JAZDGK010000246.1:0-3220 GCA_043806955.1 Pseudomonadota bacterium
TGTACTGGCAACAATCCCGCTGCGCAAGACAGTATGAGGGCTCTAGCTCTAGTATCACTTTAGCCTTATGATACAATATGGCAACCAGCCTGCTCAGGGGGAATTGTCGTAAGTTGGCTGGGGGAATGAACTGTATAGTCTCTAAGGGAAAATATTCGCGATCTGGCAAGACTTTCATTTCATTAGCGCCTGGGAGTCTGTCGGACTCAGGGGATCGTCACGAGGAAGTGGAGGGACGAGACCAAATATTCACGAATTTGAGGCGCATAGTGTTGCTATGCAACGAAAATTCGGGGATATTTGGACCGTCCCACCCACTTTCCGCAGTAGATCATCCTAAGTCCGACAGGCTCCTAGCCGCACAGGTTGAAATTATTCAGTTTCCAAATTTCTGCAAGTTGGGCTTTCTTCGCGCCTTTGTGTCTTTGTGTCTGAATTCGTTTCAGGAGGCTTATTTGAAAGAGATAGATTGCCGGGGTCTTCCCTGTCCCCAGCCCGTGCTTCGCACGAAACAGGCACTTGACGAGCTCGTTTCAGGACGAATACTGGTAATAGTCGACAATGAAGCGGCAAGGGGGAATATTCTCCGCTTCTCAGAGAGCCAGGGACACAAGGTTCAGGTGGAAAAAAAGGGCCGTGAATACAGCCTTACGATCGAGAAAAATCCCGCGGCTTCCGGCATGGTTTCCCCGGAGGCCATTAGTTGCCGGGCCGCTGATGGGGATACGAAAGACCGGGAGACGGTGATCGTCTTCTGTTCCGATCAAATGGGGATCGGAGAGCCCGAGCTGGGGGGCATACTACTACAGGCTTTTTTAAAGACTCTGCCTGAATTGGACCATGGGGCCTGCAAATTGATCTTCTATAATCGCGGGGTTTTTCTGACCACCCAAAGCTCCGCAGTGCTCGATGTACTCCAAAGGCTTGAAGGGAGAGGAATGGAGCTTTTTGTCTGCGGTACCTGCCTTGACTATTATCATCTGAAAGAAAGACTTGCCGTGGGTGCGGTTTCCAATATGTTTACAATCTTGGATGCCATACTCAAATCCGCCAAAGTCATTTATCCTTAGGGCCTGTCAGGAAATAACTTGAGCATTCTGAGCGCCGATCCATCCCGTCCGGCTGCGTTGCTCGTCGGTTGCATACTCAAGGGTATGCGCCCTCCTCGCGCCTTGCCGGACGGGCGCCTCAGCACTCAGAATTGCGCAACTTATTCCGTGACAGACCCTTAGAATATGGTAATCGTTCACCGTTATCCGTTCACCGTTGACCGTAAGAACCTGAAAAGCGTCTTTTCGGCAAAGAGTCACGGTGATCGCGTATTCCGTCTGCTTCTTACTGCTTACTGCTTACTCTTTCGGTCTCCAGTCCCTGATGCAAAAAGACCAAGAACCAGAGTCCAGGCGCCAATTATTACCTGAAAAGCGTGCGGAACGTCTTTTCGGTTCACCCCGTGAAATAATCTGATGGCATCTCCAACGCCCCTGAAATGGTCTGGGCATTCAACAGCCCCCGGAACTAGTGAGCGTTTATTTCACAGGGTGAACGGTCAGATGTGAACGGTGAACGCTTACAGAATATGAACCCGCAACTCGTAACCCGCAACTCGCAACCGTCTTCTCCCATCTACTGTGACCAGGCTGCTACGTCTTTTCCAAAACCGGAGCGTGTCATTACGGCTGTGAACGATTTCCTGACGTCCTGTTCCGGAAGTCCGGGACGGTCTGCGCATAGATTCGGGATAGATTCAGGGAGACAGGTATTTGAGACGCGAGAACTACTGGCGGACTTTTTTCACTGCGCGTCTTCGGATCAGGTCATTTTTACCTCGAATGCCACCGAGGCTCTAAATCTCGTCCTTTTGGGCCTGCTTGAGCCGGGTGATCACGTTATTACCACGTCTATCGAGCATAACTCCGTGATGCGGCCGCTGCAGTATCTCAAAGAAGCGAGGGGGGTGGACTTCTCGATAGCAGCGTGCGATGCGAAAGGCGGCTTGGACCCAGGAGATATAAAGAGGGCTTTGCAGAAGAAAACGAGACTTCTTGTTGTAAACCATGCCTCGAATGTGACCGGGACTATTCTGCCGGTAGAAGAGGTCGCTGCTATTAAGGACGGGGCGCTCCTGCTCGTGGACGCAGCCCAGAGCGCCGGGGTCCTGCCGATCGATATGGAAAAGATGGGGATTGATTTTCTCGCCTTTACCGGGCACAAATCTCTTTTCGGCCCGACCGGCACCGGCGGACTCTGTCTCGCTCGAAATGTACCTCTGACCCCCCTGAAGCGGGGCGGAACCGGAAGCCGTTCCGAATCATGGACTCATCCCGAATTTCTTCCAGACCGCCATGAAAGCGGGACGCCAAATACACTGGGAATAGCAGGGTTGAAGGCCGGGCTTGAATTCATCATTAAGGAAGGACTGGACAGAATCAGGCGTCACGAACTGGAGCTGATCCAAAGGCTTTACGATGGTCTGAGCGGTATGAAGAGAGTAAAAATCTACGGGCCGAACGCTGCAAATGAGAAGACGGCTGTGATCTCTCTGAATATTGACGGGAAGAAGCCTTCGGAGGTCTGCCTTATGCTGGACAAAGAGCACGCGATTATGACGCGGGGCGGTCTACAGTGTGCGCCTGCCGCACACAAGACGATCGGCACATTTCCGGAAGGCACGGTCAGGGTTTCCCTTGGTTATTTCAATACTGCTTTTGAGGTCGAAGAGATTCTGAAGGCAATTGATGAGATCGGCAGAATGTGAGCGGGGAGAGAATCTTTGAGAATTGAGGCCTCGAAACCTATTCCCATGGACGAATTCACGATTGTTTTCGTTTTCGATTCTATTCACCATGTATTGAAGGCCGAGAAGTTCATCAAGAAATCCGGGCTGGCTTGTGAGCTTATACCTGTTCCAAGGCAAATCAGCTCCGATTGCGGGATGGCGCTCGCCGTTCAACCCCACCACAGCCAGGAGGCAAGGGAATTGCTTGATAAGGCGGCGCTCCGGTTCTCCGTCTTTCAGAACAAAGGCCGGACTTACTCGCGAGTCACGGAGCCCGGCCACGAATAGGGTATCAATGCCAAATCCGAAATAGAACTACCCGAGTATCCATTCACCTTTGTCCGTAAAGACCATAAGAGTCGAGTCTATGCGACCTGTTGCCGGATGCTCTATCCTGGTTCCAGGTTCACGGTTCAGAGTTCACGGTTATTTTTGGAACTG
>JAZDGK010000247.1:0-20287 GCA_043806955.1 Pseudomonadota bacterium
TCCTCGCCGATTGTGACTGAAAACGGCGTCATCGTCGTCGGCAACAATCTTGGCAGAACTCACTATGCCATTAAGGACAACGGCACGGAGGGCGTGCTTCTTGACACGCTCAGCGTTGATCCGGACGGCGAGGCCGAGGCCGGCGCCAGCGCCACGATCAGCCCTGACGGCAGGCTCTATCTCCCCTTGCGTACCACGTGGGCGGCCGGCAACGGTGACGGCGAAACCCCTACCTACGCCGTGACGAATCTCTTCTGTGCCCTGGATATCACAGCCGGCGCCGTTGCAGTCCTGTATCCTCCGAGCGGGATGGCGGCAGTGGCGCTGAATAATGCGGTATCGCTTTCCTGGAAGACCATTTGCGACCCGGCCGGGCAATTCGACCACTATGCAGTCTATCGTTCGAGCGCGTCCTTTACATCCGTGGAGGGCATGACGCCGATCGGCACGGTGTCAGGAATAGACTCCACGAACTACCGGGATGACAGCGCGGAGAACGGGACCGGTTACCATTATGCGGTAACGACCGTGGCCCTCGGTGGCGGCGAGGTCAAAGAGGTGAAGTCGGCTGGTCCGCGTACGCCGCGAGACGAGACTGACCTGCAGGTGGTGTGCATATCCCGCACGCCGCGTTACCCCCGTTATGCGCCGATATACACCTATTATGAGATTACGGAGCCTTCTGGGTTCGGCCCCTACATCTTCTCAGCCGCAACAGGCCTGGGCCAGGGACAGACACCCGAAACCCGGCGCTGGCCGCACATTGGAGATCCCGTAACCTATACCGCTACGATCCGTAACCGCGGAACCAACACCTGGAACGGGACACTGGAACACACCTGGGAGCTTGACGGGGTTTCTATTGACCACCAGTCCCCGGTTTTGACGGTGGAGCCGGGTGTTACAGCCGCCTTTTCCGTGCCGGTATTGTGGGACGGCCTGTCCCACAGCATCGCCTTCAGCCTGGACGACGCAGACGCCCGTTTGAGCAACAACCGGTTGGCTGTCAACACGAAATCCGTACCGTTTTTGACGTATGTCGATCTCTCCTACCTTGAAGACTTCCGGGAAGTGGACACACCGCGGTATCCGGATGCTGCGACCGGCGACATCATAGACTGGATGAACCGCCATATGACACGCTTCAACAGCATGTTTGAAAACGCCGGATGTCAAAAGCGGGTTCACTATGACCTGCTCGAGGTGCTTAATGACGGCGACCCTGACCCGGCTATAGACCGCCTGCCATTCGGCATCTTCCCTTTCCGGTTCCATGCCGGCGAACCCAGTTACCGCCGCCAGTCCGCTTATTACCGTCCGGCTGAGGACATAGATTACGGTTTCCTGCACGAGATGGGTCACCAGTTGGGGCTCATCGACCTTTACCAGCTTGGTATCCCGGCGGAGTCGAACCAGGTTTCCGGCACCGGCTACAGCGGTCCGGACTGTTTGATGAACTCCTGCAACAGTTTCATCTCGGCGCACAGCGCCATGGCTATGAATCTCTGGCTTGATCAGGCTCATGGCTACTACGGGCAGTACATGTACGGCATCCCGGCCGAGATGCGCCTTCGCGTACTGGATTGTGAGGGCAAGCCGCTGGCCGGGGCTGCTGTCGGAGTGTACCAGTTTTGCGAGCGTCCCGGCCAGGGGAAGGTGATAACCGGCCAGATCAAGGCCGAAGGCGTTACTGATGCGAATGGGGAGTTCGTACTCCCGAACGTCCCCATTGATCCGGACAAGGTACCACCGATCCAGACCGGAGACGAACTGCATGCTAATCCTTTCGGCTATCTTGCCGTTGTGGGCACGAACGGCGTCCTGCACTTCCGGGTCGAGTATGACCATGCCGTCGACTACGCCTGGCTGGATGTTACCGAGGCCAATATTGCATACTGGACCGGACAGACCGGGGTGTCTGTCTTCGAGCGCCAACTCGCGCTGGGAGGCCCGTCCCAGTACTGCCCGCCGGCAGATATGGCGGAGGTCAACAGCGGTGACTGGGTCGCCTGGGCGGAAGGGTCGAGCTCCGGGAATACATATGTCGAGGATGATGCCGAAGAGAAGCTGTTTGGAGAGAGCTCACTTAAGTTTACGACAAACGGTGGTTTCGATACCTATGTTCGCTACCCGCGCACATTCGCAGCCCACTGGGATCTATCCGCCGCTCAGCATTTGAATATCAGCTTCTATGCCGTCAACCCCCACGGCTTCCAGTCGGGGAGTCCCTGGATACGCCTGAAGGGTGCTGAAAACAGCTACTTCGAATACCAGTACTACCAGAATGGCGAGCCCTGCGATCTGTTGCAGGAGGCTTGCAGCGCCTGGCAAACGTACCAGGTTCCCCTGGACGCTGCTCCCGACGCCGAAAACGGCTGGAGATGCACCCCCGTGGGGTCTCCGGACATGTCCGACGTCCGGTACCTGGAGATTCATGCCGACACATGGGAGTATGGTTTCACCCTGTGGATCGACGGGGTGAGCTTTGATCCGCAGCCGCCCTGCCCGTGCGCGTTCGACTCGGACGGAGACGGGGATGTGGACGGGGCAGACCTGGCTGACTTCGTACGGCAGTACGCGGCAGGCGCATTCGGCAAAGAAGATCTTGCAGCCTTTGCTGACAGCTTCGGGAAGACAGGATACCGTCAGGTGCCCTGATGCTTCTTGCCGCAGATTCACGCGGACAAGACCGAAGGTGGGAAGGTGCGAAGTTGAGCGAATCTCTTTATATGATTCGTGCCCATTTGTGACATTCGTAGTTTTAATAAGCTTTCTCCTTGATTCCGTGTATCGATTCCTTGTGGTGAAGGCCTTCTGCATCCCGGAACTATGGGCTGGCCCCACTATTTTCCTATAATATTTCTATTATTGACCAGGCAGCTTTTCTGTGCTACACGACTGAAATGCCATTTACCAGTACGGACTGGGCCGAATCGGTCACCCTTTGAAGTCGGCCATACGTTCGTCTCCATGCTGTTTGGCTATACTCCTCTGGGCCGACAATGAGAGATAGAGAGTGGAAGGCTAATAGGACCTCGGAATAATGACTACGGAAAGGAGAGCCCCCATGAAGACTGTGGATTCTAGCCAAAAAATAGACTGGATTCTGATCCCGACCCTACTGGTCGCCTTCCTCTTCTTGCCTGCCGGTCTCAACATTGCGCAATGCCAGGCAGCCACGGAGAAGACAATTCGTGACGCTATCCTGGAAAAAACCGAGATAGTCTTATACACAATGGACTTGAACCAGGACGGAAAAGTAGATGTGGCTGATATTGTGTACCTTAAAGGGAATCCCCCGAAATTCGGCATACCGACAGGCGAGCATGTGGGTACGATGTACCGTGACCACGGTGATCTTATTGCTGGAATGCGCAGTAATTTTGGCCAGATACCATTCGTCTTAAGAGTAACTAGCGATTCTCCGCTGGAAGGGAAAATCGACAATTCACAGGACAACAATTCACTATATTTCCCAGAAGGCGAATCTGCCATGAGCTTCACGGATGACCCTTCATTGAATCTGACTTCCTCCGTAACCTTTGCGACCGTTGCGCCCAATCTTGCACCCGACGGCACGCTCACACGGACCGTAACCTTTTGGGGCAGTTTTGATGACCCGGAGCACCGCCTTATGTCCGGTTTCTACGAAGAACGCATTCTGGGGTTCAAAGACAACAGGGGAATAGACATCCCGATTATCCTCACCGGCAGATTCACTTTGATATTCAATCGTATATGAGTAGAGGAGCATCACCATGCGGAGCAGACGTTGCGCAATTCCTTATGTGACGGGTTGTGTAGTACTGCTGTTGTTAGTGTGCGCTCAGGTACATGCCGCAGCGCTTGAAGATCTCATTTTTGTCGAAGGGGCTTATGAAAATCCTGCCTGCCTGGGCACGCCCTCTCAGCCGGTCTGCATTCGTAGGGATGTATGCGCCTTATTCAGCGGCAACGAGGGCCCCATGCAAGCCGTTGGCTGGAATCCTGCTACACAGGAAATTCCGCCAAACACCCCCAATGACGGGTCTCACTACCTGCTCCAGTCTTCGATTGGATGGCCCATTCCCGCCACAGTGGGGTGGGTTAACCCCGTGGCAGGGACCGGGGAACCTCGAAATGCCTACGAGTACTATGTCAAGGAAGGGAATACTTATAACCAAACAGTAGAATCAGTGTTTGACTCCTACTACAAGACGGAAAATCAGGATCCGGAGAAGGTCTATCTGGCTTTTGATTTTGATCCTGATACCGGGGAATGCCTCCCCGGCAATGCAGGTCTAACTGACCTTCTGCAGCAAGCATATGATGCACAGTCCCGCTTTTATACCGCTTATCGTATAAGCCCGACGATGAACGACTATTCTCAAAGCGGCCTGCTGGACGTTTATTTCTATCGCAGTGTCGCTCTCATTATGAGGGGCAATCTGGAGTTGGAAAAGGCCTTTTCAGTGCGTTTCCTTGAGGGAGTCCGCAGGCCCGGTTCCGAAGAGATCCATGATGAGCTGTACTATCTTGGCTGGAATGTAGCTGAGGACAGATTAAGTGAAACCCATGGAGCGTGGCATTACTTTAACGAGGCGAGCAAGATTTGGATAGACGTCTTTGCCAGCCCTATACAGAGGGCGATGTTGGTCAGATGGGCTCCATCCCGTTCTCTTGTTCAGGACGGGGCAGCATTCCCATCGCCTGTGACCGTTTATGATGGGTATAAAGATGTCGCGGTGATGATGCGAGGGCTTTCGCAGCGAGCCCGCGTGACAAATGAGATTGCCAGACGGCTTGTCCTCTTGCTCGAAAGAGATTTTGCCGCAGATATCATAGAAGAAGCGATACCGGCGCTTTCGCTTGAAGAGAGTGTCATCTACAGTATCCTCTTCCCTAACGGCCTGCCTGCGCTTCATGCCGAGAACTACCCCGGGCTTGCGGAATCTTTCCTCACATACCGCGATTCCATGGAAGAAATGTTTCAGACACGCAATGCCGCGCTGAATTCCCGGTTCAATGCCCTGGGTTTCGATAGAGATCTGCTGGTCCTTGTACCCGGGTCTAATTCCGGAGGGAATACGTTCACATACGACTGGCTTCGTTCCAAGCTGCTGGGACCCAACAGTCAGCCTTTAGGAGTTTTAGCCACGGCTCAGAATTCCGACCAGGTGGCCCTCGATACCCGAAAAGCGTTTGATCTGAAAGCGGCAGAATACCTGATGCAGTTCGACCGGATTGAAGATGAGTATGACCAGCAGCTTATCGATCTGTGCGGCCCTGATCCGCATGATACATCTAGACCGAACCTGACTGACCCTGAACACGGAGGCGGACTGCTTCAGCAGCAGTATCGTAATGTGGAAATGGCCTGTAACAAGATCGAGAGCGTCCGTGTCAATATGGCCAATATCTACACAATGGTCGATATTGAAAGAGAACGTGTATGGAAAATAAAGGGGATAAACGACCGCAAGGCAAAAATGATTATCGATTACGGTGACTGGCAGGCGGACCTCACAGAAGAGATCAGCAATATTCAGGCCGATATGACATTGGCCAACGGGCTGGCATCTGCGGCACAGACCGCCAGTCAACTCAGTCTCGCTAATCCGGGAGCGGCCTTTGGCGCTTATGTGCAAACCGCCAACGCCTTCTTCCAGTTCGATAGCCAGAAGAGGATCGGAATGAAACAGGCCAAAATGGCCAGACTACAGGCGGAACAGCAGGCAGATTTTGTATATCTTGAAAACGAAATAATGGATGTGAACTCAGAGGCTGAGATCAAGAAATTGTTTCTCAATCTTCGGGGTCTTGAGATCGAGATGCATGATGCGGAAATAGAGCTTGAACAGGCAGTCAGCCAATTGTCCCAGTATTACACCCAGATCATGGGTAAGGTGATGCGCCGCGATCGCGCCTTGCATCGGTTGACCCGGCGGTCTTTTGCAGACCCTACCTATCGCATCGAGGTCCTTAATTCCGCCCTCAAAGCAGAGGACAATTTCCAGTTGGCTCAGAAGTGGGTCTACCTGACGGCCAAGGCGCTTGAATACAAGTGGCCTGTCGGTCCTGAATCAAGTTATCTGACCGGGGTCTTGATTCCAAGTGTTATTCGTGCACGCACCAGCGAGAATATCACGGATCAGATGGAAGATCTGGAATGGATTGACACTAACTACAGCGCCAGCTATGGCACGCAGCTCTTCTACTGGAACTACTCCTTGCGGAAAGACTACCTGGGCATGAGATTCGACAAGGAAATCCCCGGTTCAGGCGGGCAGATTTTGACCCCTGTCCAACAATTCCAGCAGTACCTCTTGAGTCTGAAAAACAAAGTGGAAAACCTCGTTGATCTCAACGAAGACGGCGCCCCGGACCATCTTGCCGTTCCCTTTTCCACCGTCTGTTTTGCCATTCAAGATGATGATTCGGGGGCCAGAACCCTTCCTGACAGCAACGGGCATTCACAGTCGGTTGACGGCAGGCCAATCTTTGATTCCCGATTGTGGGATGACAAGATTGACTGGGTTCAGGTCAATATCGTTGGAAACAACATATATACAGACCCGCAACTGATGCCGATTGAGCTGTGGTATGGTGGAACAGGCTTTTTGCGTTATCATGAGCCTGTCGAAGTCGATGGGCAGGAGATAGATTTCCGCGCTATTCCTCTGCCGCATTATACCCTGACTACTACCAGCAGAGGCTTCGGCTGGAAGGCACATCCGTATCTCAAACAGGCGTTTTCAGCAAAACTGGTCTCTGACCCGAGACAAGTTCCTCAAGAGACATATGTTAATAACAACTTTCGCGAGCATCCGGTGGCCGCAACGGACTGGAAGATTCTGATTCCTCTTGAAACGAATTTTGGAAATATTCGCGACATTGAAATCGTTATTGTCCATAAGGCACGAACACGCCTGTAGTACTTCGGTAATTCTTTATGGTCATGCGTTTTGCTCTGATTTCATTCCTGTGCTTTCTGGGTATGTGCCCGACTCGTTCTGCAGATGCCGGCGTGGACAAATCGGGGGTCAAACCCCAAGTCATATCCTTGCCCAAGGGTCCCGGCTCCATCGATGGGCTCGGTGAGTCTTTCGAGCCACAGCTCAACACAGGGACGGTGGCTTACTCGGTTAAGCTGAAAGTATCGCCGGGCCGGGCCGGACTCGAACCGGAATTGACGCTGCGCCACAACGGAGGGAGCGCCAACGGTCCATATGGACTGGGCTGGTCGCTTCCCTTGCCAAGCATTCAACGCCAGACCGATAAAGGTCTACCTGAATACCTTGATACGGACACGTTTATTGAAAGCGGCGGGGAGGAGCTCGTACCGGTGGATCAAGGGCTCTATCGCTGCGAGAATGAGTCTTCTTTTATGCGCTATGCGCGTGTAGGTGAGGGATGGACGGGCACAGACCGATCGGGAAGACTCTACAAATTCGGCTTAAGCAGTAGCAGCCAGATTCGCAATGGCTCAAAGGTCTTTCGGTGGTTATTGCAGGAGATGATGGACACCAACGGCAACCGCATACGTTACGAATACAACCACTTGGATTCAGGGCCGCAGCTCCATCTCGCTCGAATCGTCTACAACGAATACGGTGCCAACAAGATCGAGATTGCTTTTGAGTACGAAAAACGCACTGACGCTTTGCCCGATTACCGGCCCACATTCCGTCTGGAGACAGGTTTCCGGTGTAAGTCAATTTCCATGGAGAACAATGGGGATCTAGTCCGCCGCTATGATCTTGCTTACGCGGCAGATTCGGACATTTCCCTGCTGGAAAGCGTTACCCAGTTCGGCTCTGACGGCGTTTCGTCATTGCCCCCGGCCCGATTCACCTACACCCGTTTCGATCCTAATGCGGCTGAAGTGAGGACGATACATGGGGAAAATGACGGGACATTTCCTCCTGCCCTGATTCTAGCCGCCGAAGCCGACGCCACCCTCAATGACATGAACGTAGATGGGCTGCCCGACCTGCTCATAGGCAAGCCCCGGGATCACCAGATATATTTCAACCTGGGCGTCGGTACTGACGGGAAGCACCGCTGGGGCGCGTTAACGGAAATGGGCACGTCCGTAAGTCCTGATGAAGCCCTTGGCAATAATGGCGCCTCCCTTGCTGATATCGATGGTGACGGCAAAACAGATTTCATCGCCCGCCGTTCAGAAGACACGTATTTCCTTTGGCGCAATACCGGTTCGGGATTATGGGGGCCGACGGAAACGTTTGCCGATAACAGCGGCCTTCCCTTTGATTTTGAAGACAGTAACGTCCGCCTGTTGGACGTGGACAATGACAAAGACATCGATGTCATGTATTGCGAAGATGCTGATGGCGAATCCTACCGGTACTATCTGAACGAGGGTCCGGAATACACCGTCTTTTACGGCGATGGACTCGGCGGCGGGATGACCTTTGACCAGCAGCCCGGAATGAAGCTGGCGGACATGAACGGAGATCGCCTGCAGGATATCGTGCTGCTTCAGGATGGGTACTGTATCTATTGGCCATCGTCCGGTCGTGGAGCCTGGGATAAGGCCCGATATGGCGACTGGGGGATCTCAGAAATCGGAACTGGAATCAAGATGTTTAATCCGCCGGATTCCGATGCTGATGGAGAACCGGGTCTCGAATATGAATGGGTGAATTTACATCTCGTTGATCTCAACGGTGACGGACTGACTGACGTGTTGTATGTGCCGGAAGGTGCTGAACGGATTGTTTACTGGCTTAACTGTGACAGTATCCGGTTCAAAGGGCCGTTTCAAGTTGAGGGCGTACCTGTAAAGGTGGGGCTGACTTCGGTGCAACCGGCTGACATGAATGGAAACGGAACGACTGACTTACTATGGAATTACCCGGAAGACAGCGATTTCTATCCTTCAAAAATATGGCAGTATCTTGAGTTGTGCCCTTCAGAAAAGCCTTATCTGCTTAAGACCGCATCCAACGGCATCGGGCAGACAACCACTTTTTTCTATCGTTCCAGTGTGGACGAGTACGTCCGTGACCGGTCTGGTCATCCATGGCCTGCGGGCGTTCCTGTTTCTGTCCCTGTTCTTGGCGCTTTTCAGGTAGAGGACGGGCGTGGTGGAATCTATCACACAGCGCTCCAATATCACGACGGTTACTATGACGGAGCGGAGAGGGAATTCCGCGGGTTCGCCATGGCCGAGCAAAGGGAAGTTGGTGATGCCACGGCTCCTGACCTGATTACGACGTATACCTACGATACCGGGGCCGAACAGGAGGCGCTCAAAGGAAAGCCATTGGCGCTGGAAACCCGGAATGAACAGGGGGGCGTTTCATACCATGAAGAATTCGCATGGAAAACACGCGTCCTTGCGGAAGGGGTGAATGGAGACGAGCGCAGGGTAACTTTCCCTTATCAAGAGGCAAAAACACGCAGAATTCTGGAAGCAGGTAACGGCACACCGGTTCAATTAAGGTGGGAATACGAATACGATAATTATGGCAACCAGATACGCCAGGTTGAATACGGCCGTATGGATTCCGGCTGGGACGATGAGCGCGTTACGCATACATCGTATACTGCCGGGTATCCTTCCGGACTCGCCAACTGGATTCTGGACAAGGTAGTGGAGAGTACCACCGCAGACGAAAACGGGACTTTAGCGGCCCGCAAAAGAAACTTCTACGATAGGAATGCAGCCTTGGGCGAGGTGAGCAAGGGCAATCCTACCCTGGTAGAGGACTGGGTAGCCGGCAATGAATATGTCGCCTCCACCCGGAACGACTACGACGAATATGGGAATATGATCGCCACCTATGATCCCCTTTACGGAGTGGAACCGGGACACTGCGGTCGGCTTGTTTATGATGAAGTCTATCACGCTTTTCCTGTTGAAGAAAACGTAGACACCGGTGCACTTAGGCTAAGCATGTCGGCCACCTACAACCCGGGGTGGGGCGTATTGACGACATCGACCGATTTCAACGGCTTTATTACACATTACGATTACGACACCTTCGGGCGGCCAACATCCGTCACTAAACCGCCTGATCTCGACCACACTGTTGAGTATGATTATATGCTCGCCCAGTCCTTGAGCGGCGGGAAAATGATTAACTGGGTCGAGACCCGACAGCGCGACAGCAGCGCTGGAGATGAATTCCTTCATTCCCGAACGTTTTATGACGGTCTGGGGCGCAAGATAATGACGCGAGGGGAAGGGGAAGATCCGGGGCAGATCGTAGTGACCGACACGGTCCGGTTCAATGCGCGTAAGAAACCTTGGAAAAAATATCCTCCTTATTTTGAGGCAGGCGGTCTCGACTTTATTGAACCCTTATTTAGCACCGGATTTACGGAGCACTTTTATGATGCTTTGGGCCGAGAAGTACGCGTGAATCAGCCTGTCGGTCCAGATGGCATTGTTTATTCCACTACCACTTATGAGCCGCTGACGAAGACCGTTCGGGACGAGAATCAGACCGACCCCGCATCAGTGCATGCGGGCTGCGGCATGCGCTATGTCGAGGACGGACTGCTCGATGAGGACGGAAAGGGACGCCTCCGAACGGTCTACGAAATTGTAAAGCTCAGCGACAACGGTGGGCTGCTGGATGCACCTGTGGAATGGAAAACGACCTACTCTTACGACCTGCTGAATAAACTGACCGGCTATGTGGATTCTCAGAATAATCAGAAGATTTGCCGGTATGACGGACTTGGTCGCAAGGTTTTCATGAATGACCCCGATCGCGGCCACATGGATTACGCATATGACAAGGCAGATAATCTTATCAGGACAGTGGATGCCAGGGGACAGGTCATCAAGTACACCCATGATGGAGTAAATCGTCTGATTACAGAGACGTACGGCGAGGAGAAAACGACTCCGGATGTTGAGTACCATTATGACACTCCCTTCGGTCTCGTGGATCGGGGGCAGTTCTGGAATTCAGGTCAGGTCCGGGAAATCGCCGGTTTCATATTGCAAGGGGCAGAAGGGTCGTCTGCTGAGTATGATCTCAACCATGACGGAGGGGTCGATGTGGCAGATGTGGTCAAGGCCGAACACTATCCCACACAGCCTAACACCGTTACGGCTGAAAACACGTTGGGTTTCCTTTCTTGGGTACGCGATCAGTCGGGAGAAGAACACAACTCTTTTGATGCACGCGGCCGAGTTAAATGGATCGTGAAGCGCATTGCTGACAGCGGTCCCGACGATCTGCGCAATTTCTGTACTGCCATGGAATATGATTCCATGGACCGTATTACGGCGCTGACTTATCCGGACAAAACCTGCGTGACCTACGATTACAACGGCCGGGGACTACTCGATGCCGTATCAGACATAGTCGAAGGCTACGACTACAATCCCGCAGGCCAGAATGCCAGATTGGCGCTTGGTTGCGGCGCCGTCACCACATATGACTATGACCACCGGCTACGCCTTAACCGCTTGAAAACTCTTCGCAGGCGTGACGGCCTCGTTCTCCAGGACCTCAACTACACCTTCGACGGCGCTTCGAACATCACGCACATTGCAGATGGGAGAAGCGAGATGGGGTTGGATACGATCGGGTTGGAACTGGGCATTGGATCCATTGAGGCCCGCAAGTTCAACGCCACACAGTCATTTACCTACGATTCCCTCTACCGTCTGACCCAGGCAAGAAATGCGTCGGTTTATGGCGCTATCGACCATCGCTACGACCGTATCGGCAATATGGTCATTCAGAACGCTAATTTTAACGATCCTGATCCTTTGATGAATCTGGGAACAATGACTTCGGGCGGAAATGAGCAGGGAAGCTGGAGTCGCACTGGGCGTGCCCCTGGAGATCCACCGGGACCGCATGCCTTAACTGCAACGGAAAGAGGACCTGATGGGGCCATGCTGCTTGAGTATGACGACAACGGCAACATGACTTGCCAGCGTGGAATGACCCACTTCTGGGACCACAAGGACCGCCTTGCCGAATTGATAAATGGCACAAAGCAAGCCAGGTATCTCTACGATTACGCTAACACGAGGAAAAAGAAGGTGGTCTCAGACAACTCCGACGGTTCACGCAGTGATACGTTTTACATTGACAAGTATTCCGAAGTACGTGAAGGCAAACTGATAAAGTATGTCTATGCCGGGAATAACCGGATCGCCCGTGCAGATACTGCGGCCTCCCCTACCTCTGAAGTTCAGCCATCCATCTTCTATCTGCATGATCATCTTGGTTCAACGAGTATGACGCTTACTACGGATCCTTCGGTTGCCGGGCAATTCGTATACTATCCTTTTGGTCACCCGCGCAGAGAAGTTCGGGCACTCTCACAACTATCCACTACCGATTACAGATTCACAGGTAAGGAACGGGATGAAGAGAGCGGCCTGCAATATTTTGAGGCAAGATATTTAGTCAACTGTACCGGACGGTTCGCCAGCGTGGATCCATTGTATCAGGAAGTGGGTGGGACTGAAAAGGGGGCCGCTGGTGTTGTGAGCAATCCACAAGAGACACAGCCCTATTCATATGCCGAGAATAATCCGATTAATGCCAGTGACCCAACAGGACGCTATGCTCTTGTTGATGATGTGACTTTTCTTGCTGGCGGTGCAGTGATCGGGATGTTATCAGAACGTTTGTTCAATAATAAAGCTGATTGGAGAGATTACACGGCGGCAGGTATAGGAGGCGGTGTTGGTGGACTGGCTTCACTTTATACCGGGCCTATTGTTGGCGGTGCCATTAGTGGAGCCACTTCTAGCCTTGTTCGGCAATCGCTGCATTGGGCAGCCGGGGATCAGAAAGGCATTGATTTGGACCGTTTTTCCTCGGAGACGGTAATTAGTGCCGCTGCCGGGCTTGTACCGGGATTAAGGATACCAGGCATCACTCAAGGAAGAAATAGCTACAATGCTATTTATAAACAGATGATAACGAAATTCCAAAACGGAACCATCTCAAAAGTGACACCTGAAACGGCGATAAAGATGTTTGTTGGTGATGCCACGGACTCCTCTATTGGATCTATTACTGCTACATTTTTTTCGTCAAGGTCGGGATCTGCGGTTTCAGGAAGCACGAATACCAATATGACGGCTGCAGACCCAGGGCTGGCTCCAATGCCTCAAGCTGAAAGACCATAGAGGCTTTCTCAACAAGTCACTGACAATAAGGAGGAACGATTATGGGTTGTGTTGCATACTTGGATCGCCAATTCGAGCCAGGCTTAAATATCTCCGTCGCCATTTCATATTAGAAAAAATAAGGGAGCTTTGAATTCCTATTTCGAACTGGGAGACGTAATCATGAAGAAATATTTGTCGAACAACGTAGTGAATCGGTCGATACCAATTTTCCTTTCTACCCTGATCTTTGTATTTTTGCCATTTTCATTGAGCCTTGCGGCATCCGTGCCGCAGTTGGTCAACTATCAGGGTATGCTGACAGATGCCCAGGGGGCGCCTTTAGAGACGAAAGAGTATAAGCTCTCATTCAGCATATACTCGGTGTCGCTAGGCGGCACGGCTGTATGGGGGCCGCAGGTCTTCGATTCCGTTCCGGTAGTCAGGGGGCACTTTAACGTCATACTCGGCCCCAAGGACACCTCGAATCGGGACATTGCCAATGCTTTCACGACTTCGAATGCTTATCTGGAAATCAAGGTGGGCGACAGCACTCCCATCGCCCCCCGCCAACAGGTCCTTAGTACGCCATATGCCCTGCAGGCGGAGAAATCGGCATATGCTGTCCAGGCCGTGACAGCAACTATTTCCACCCATCATTCGAATATAATCCCGGTGGGCACTATCGTTGCTTTCTTCGGACATGTTCTTCCTCCAGGATGGCGGTGGTGCAACGGAGAAAACAATACGCCGGATTTGCGCGGCGTGTTTCTACGCGGGTTAGATGACGGCAGAGGGCTGGATCCAGGTAGAGGATTTGGGACATATCAAGCGGATGAGTTTAGAAATCACAATCATGGGAACGGTGATTATAAATACCTGTTACGCATTACCGGGACGTCAACTTCAAAATACACGGATAATAGCAGCAGCGAGCCCGATCTGATATGGGCAGGAGAAATTCTAGCTGCAGGGGGTTCAGAAACTCGTCCAAAAAATGTGGCTGTCAAATTTATTATGTACGTGGGTTACTAATGAAGCTTTAAGCATACGTGTAATTTCGTTTGGCTGGCGTGTACCCCATTGCTGGAAGCTGGAAGGTAATCAAAATATCCGTGAGGAAAAAACCATGCAACGAATAGGCAGGTTATTAACGCTCATATTTGTTCTAATGGCAATGTCAACATATGCATACGCAATGCCGAATCTGACTTTCGATTCGATTAACGTACTGCCGGGACAGACTGGTATGCTCACTCTGGGCCTTTCTGGCGGAGGCGAACCGTATGCAGGAGTTAACGCCAAGATTATCTTGCCGGAGGGTATAACAATTGCGAGCGTTTCTAGGGGCGCGTTACTGCCTGACGGCTTCATGGTTGATTGGTGCTCTGTTCATGATCAAGCCGATAACTGGGTTACAGTGATTGCCTATTCGGGAACACACACCTTTTCCGCTCCAAGTGGATCGATTCTGAATATGGCGGTACAAATAGCTTCGGATGCTGCCATAGGGACTCATAATGTCCAATTTGCAGATGCGAATTCCGGTCTTTCCAACCAAGATGGTTCCGTATCGGTGACTCATGCTACATCAAACGGCACAATCAATTGTGTGGATCCCGCAGGTGATTTTGATGATGACGGACTGACCAGCTCTGAAGAATGCACTTTCGGCACTGATCCGTTTCATGCCGACACGGACGGTGATGGCTGCTTAGACGGATATGAATACTATTCGGGTACAAATCCGAATGCTGCTAATGATTATCCTCTTAATGAAGTCGTATTCGTCGACAATACCGGAAATGACGCAAATATCGGTTTGGATTTCAGATGTCCAAAGAAAACCATTCAGGCAGCCATTGATGCCGCCGCTGATGCGCAAATTGTGGTTGTTAGAGAAGGAACCTATACCGGCCCAGGTAACAGGGATCTGGACCTCCTGTGTAAGGCCATTACGGTTCGGTCACGAAAAGGAGCGAATAATACTATAATCGACTGTGAATACAATGGCAGAGGTTTCTATATTCACAGCGGTGAGACCTCTTCCTCTATTGTGGACGGATTTACCATAAAGAATGGAAATGCTGACAAAGGTGCCGGAATTTATTGCTTGGCATCCTCACCGGCTCTTTACAACTGCATTGTGATTGACAATACTGCTGAGACCCTGGGAGGCGGAATTGCGTGCTCGAATCATTCCTCACCAATTCTTTCGAATTGCATAATTGCAGGCAATGTAGCAGTGTTCGGAGGCGGTATATGTAATGATACCTCGTCTTCACCAACCCTGACTGACAGCATAATCAGGAATAATTCGGCCACTCAGGGCGGTGGTGTAGGCAATTATACCAGCTCTTCACCGACGATTTCAGGATGCGTTCTCGAGGACAATGTCGCTGAAACCGGAGCCGGTGTTTACAGTACGGAAGGGTCCGCCCCCCCTATCACCGGCTGCACTATTTCTCGAAATCAAGCCAGTGGTTACAGTGGCGGGATTCATTGCTACAGGAGTGCTGCCCCTCTCATTGCCAACTGCGTGATTAATGAAAATAGAGCAGCTCGTGGTGCGGCCATGAGCTGCCAGGATTACGCCCAGCCGACAATGCTCAACTGTACAATCATTGGGAACCAGGCCAGTGACTTCGGTGGCGGGATCTATATCTTCGGCTTGCCTGCCTGGCCTGTCTGGCCTGTTGTTGCCAATTCCATATTATGGGGCAACACTTATCCCCAAGTGCATTCCGACTCTGGAACAGTTATCGTTACTTACTGCGATATCGATCAGGATGGCTACGATGGCAGTGACGGCAATATCCGCCAGGATCCTCTCTTTGTCGATCCTGAAAACGGTGACTTCAAACTCAATCCCTTGTCGCCATGCATAAATACGGGAACTGCCATTGACTGGATATTCTCGGATCTACGCGGCTCTTTACGTCCGGTCCAAAGTGGTCTCGGTTGGGCTGGATTTGATATGGGAGCCTTTGAGCACTCATATTCATGGAGCGGGGCTCCGGATGCCGTTACCAAGGCCTTCGCAAACGTGACAATAGACGACTCCCATGTGATTACTTGCCAGGAACATCGAATAGAATGGCAAGGCAATGCTCCGTTCCCGGGTAATGACCAGAGAATAACCGAAGCAGGCCAATATGAGGTGCGGCTGGCACTGGTTGATGATACAGGCAGACGAATTGATCTCAAGACTTTAATAGTGCCAGTTTCACCGGAGGGATATTCCGTGCCGGTCACATTCAGGCTTCGGCATGTGGGGAAATGGAGGATAAGAGTCGAGTTGGCGGCTGATCCGAATCAGTTTGACCTTTCTGAACAAGTCACAATTTCCCATAATGAGCAGGAATATTGCCAATGCGATCTTGACCGCGACGGCGATAGTGATGGGCGGGATCTGGTGGACTTCATCGCCGCATACGCAACTGGAGGGGAAGAGGCGGATCTCAACGGAGATGGTTTTGTAGACTCAGCGGACCTCGCTGAGTTTGCAAAGGGGTTCGGCCGGTAGCTGTTTTTGCCGCAGACCCATGCAGACGAGCGCGGACAATTGAGGAGACCGAAGATGGGAAGCTATGAAGGTGTGAAGTTGGGCAAAAACGCTTGACACTATTCGTGCCTTTCGTGGCATTCGTAGTTTCAATAGCTACCCTGGGTTCGGCATTACTCTTTGCCTCCGGCTCTCGCCGGATCGGAGGCATTCGAGCGGCATATTAGATTCCCGCATGAAATAACATTTGTTTGCCAAACAGCAAATTGGTATAGTCTTTGAGGGAGGAAAAAGGCGATGACTCTCCAGGACATTATTCACGATATCCATGCTCTTAGTGAAGACCTGCAGGTTTACGAGGCAAAATACGGCATCCTTTCTGAGACATTCTATGAATTATATACAAGTGGCGCAGAGCCCGACGACGACGCCTGGGTACTGGATTGGGGTGACTGGGCAGGCGCTTACAAGGTATTCCTTCGCCGCCGGGAACAATACCGCAATACCATTAAGACCGTAAGTGCCCAGACCCAATCTCTCTCTGATATAGTCAAGAAGACAGCTCGCCATGAATCCATTTCAGTCGCTTCGTTCCGGATATCAAAAATAATCGCATCCCCGCACCCCGGTTGAGTTTCTCTCAGCCGAACCTGCCTGCCCTCATTCGGGAAATAGAAGAACTGATCGGAATCTGAAATCAGAGAATATGGGCGGCCTGTATCGTCACAAGGCAAGCAAGCAGGAAAGAACCGGGCATACGGAGTGAAGATACTTGTCTTTTGCCGCAGACCCACACGGACGGACGCGGACAATTAAGAAGACCGAAGATGGGAAGTCGTTGAGACTCGACTCTTGCGAGGTGAGAAGGTGCGAAGTTGAGCAAATCTCAATTCGTGCCTATTCGTGGCATTCGTAGTTTCAAAGATACTTTTCCGGGTTCTATAAGGTTCTCATATCAACCAGCAGCACGTCTTCTTTGTCTGCCGTCGCCTGTTGCAGTTTTTCGGAAAACCCGCTTTTTGAGAATATCATGAAGCGTTCCGTCCGGTTAGCCGAGGCCCATTTGACTTTTGCAGCCTTTCTTTTCAAATCCTCCAGCACGGAGATGCCTACTGGTCCGGCGTTCCACTTTGCTTCGCCGAAGTATATCGTTTCTGTGTTTTCGTTCAGGGCTACCACGTCAATCTCATTTTGCTTGTCCCACCATTTCCCAATAGCAGTGTATTCCATGACCCCGGTTTTCATCAGCTTTTGGCATGACTCCCGGCACAGGCGCTCAAAGGCGAAGCCGACATATGAGGAGAAACTTTTTCTAATCTGCTGAATAACCGGCTCGATTTGCTCTATTTCCAGCCTGCTCCTGTTCGGAAAAACGTAGCGGAACCAGAAAGAAAAGAAATGATCTCTGATGGTGTAGAGACCCAGTTTGCTCTTCTCCGGGTTTCTCTCGGTTACGGGCACTTCCTTCTCAACAATGGAGAGGCTACGAAGAATATCCATGTAACGCGCGACCATACTCTTTTCGAATCCGGTGGACCCCATTATTTCACCAAGCCTTCTCTTCCCCTCGGACATGGCCTTCAGAATGGCAAAGTAGTTCCGGGGTTCCCTGAATTCCTCTCTCACAAGGAATTCCACTTCCTCATACAGATACGTGTTTTTTCGGAGCACATTCGATTCGACGTTCTGAAAGACATCCAGGGAGGGATCCAGTTTCTCAAGATACGCGGGAACAGAGCCGCAGACCGCATAGATCTGAACGAGTTCATCGAAGGATTTGTCAGGGAAGAATTCTGCCAGAGCCGAGAACGGCATTTCCTGGATCTCCAGCGATCCCGTTCGCCGTCCGTAAAGAGGGGCCTTGTGAAGCAGGACTTCCCTTTCCATCATGCCTACGCTTGATCCAAGAAGGATCAGAAATACAGGAACCTTTTGCAGGTGTTCATCGATTCCTTTTTGAAAGATGCTCGAAATGGCCCTGTTTGCGTTGACCAGATAGGGGAATTCGTCGATCGCCAACACTGTGCGTCCCGTAATCTTATCCCCGAGATACTCAAAAAGCTGGTTCCAGTCTCTGAATCCGTTCTCCCGCAGGATGTTGTCGCTAAAAGCTGTTCCGATCACCTGGCCAAGGGTTTTCAGTTGCAGGCCTTCGGCAAGCGCATCAGAAAGATAAAAAATGGCGGGTTTGTCTTTAATGAACTCCTGGACCAGGCGCGTCTTGCCGACTCTGCGTCGCCCGTAGATCGGTATAAACGTGAACGTAGACTCCGCATACCACTGGTTGAGTTGTCGAAGCTCTGTTTCTCTATTAATGAACTTCCGTGTGATAGTCATCGTGCAAAAGCAAACCTCTCACAAGTATAATCTGGATTAGTATAATCGAGATTATACTAATCCGTGATTCTATTCAACAAGAAAACAGGACTTATCAATGCGTTTGGGGGAACCTGGACGATTTGGCGTCCTTCGCCTCACTGCAGGGAGCGAGGGCCATTAACTTTCTTGCCACGGACCCACGCAGACGAACGCAGACAATCAAAGATGGGAAGATGGGAAGTCGTTGAGACTCAACTCTTGCGAGTTGGGAGGCTGCGAAGTCGAGCAAATTGAAACATTTTGTTCCCATTCGTGACATTCGTAGCTTAAGCAGCTATTCGAGGTATATTGGCATCCTGAGTTCTTGGATCGATTCCAACCTGAGCCTCCATCAATAGTCGTGGTACGTAAATTTCGCCAAAATAACATTTGTTTACCAAGTAACAAATTGATATATTCTTTAAGGGCTTGTTCAGAAATCAATTGGCATTTTAGGCGCTCAGATTTGGGTCAGATTTGTTCGATCCGAGACTGCAAAACCGCAGGAATAGTCGTTCTATTTCGAGGATTTTGCAGTTGAGGATCGGACAAAGGTGGCCTGAAGCTGTGATGCATAGAGTGCCAAGTTATTTCTGAGCATGCCCTAAGGGAGGAAAAAAAGTTATGACTCTCCAGGACATTATTCATGATATCCATGCCCTCAACGAAGACCTGCAGGTTTACGAGGTAAAATACGGCATCCTTTCCGAAACATTCTACGAATTGTATACGAGTGGGGCAGAACCCGACGATGATGCCTGGGTGCTGGATTGGGGTGACTGGGCAGGCGCTTACAAGATATTCCTGCGCCGCCGGGAACAATACCGCAATGCCATTAGGGCGGTAACGGCCCAAACCCAATCCCTTTCTGACATAGTAAAGAAGACAGCTCGCCATGAATCCATTTCAGTCGCTTCGTGATTACGAAGAATTCATCTACACCATACAAGGACGCTCCGTCTCAATCAAGAGTTCAAGTCTCATTCTCATCCCGCGGGGTAGGCGGGTAGCCATACTTCAGGGAGATCTTGTTTTTTCGCAAGGCTATCGGCTTGTCATCAGGGAAAGATTGTCCTTTGATGCCGACTCACTGGTTATCGAATCTTACGGTTCAGAGAACCATAAGAGGACCAATGGCTTATGGTAACATGTTGATATTATGAACGAAATAGATCAGCTCGATTTCTCATCTGAACGTGTGCATTTTGGAATTTTGGCAAATTGCTAAGTTCGTGATATGGCGAATTAATCAAAAACTAGAGAGTGCTTCTCCCTAAACCATGCACAGTTCCGCTTAAGAAAAATAGGCTGTTTTTATGGATGTCTGA
>JAZDGK010000248.1:0-11209 GCA_043806955.1 Pseudomonadota bacterium
CATCGCGAAGACGCCAAGGTGAAAGAAGCATTAGAACGCATATTTCGTGAATGCTCCTACTTCAAGTGGCTGGGGTCCTATCCCCGAGGAAGGGAAGGAACAAGGTAATCGTTCACCGTTATCCGTTCACCGTTGACCGTAAGAACCCGTCGAGTCTATGCGACCTGGTGCTGTATGTTGGTTCCAGGTTCACGGTTCAGAGTTCACGGTTTTATTTGGAACTGTGAACCTTGAACTTAGGGCATGCTCAGAAATAACTTGGCACTTTATGCATCACAGCTTCAGGCCAGATTTATCCGATCCTCAACTGCAAAATCCTCGAAATAGAACGACTATTCCTCCGGTTTTGCAGCCTCGGATCGAACAAATCTGACCTAAATCTGAGCGCCTAAAATGCCGGTTTATTTCTGAGCAAACCCTAAAGCGCCTAAAGTTGTGGAGGAAAATAATACTTCGTAATTCGAAATTCCTTGTTCGATATTCGATATTCATACCTTCCCATCTTCTGTCTTTTGCTGTGCGCAAGGAGTTCTCTGCCGCATTCTCGGAAAGAAAAAGGACTTTCTCTGCGGCCTCCGCGTGCTCTGCGGTTAATCGTTTTGGTTGCGGCCTGTCTGCGCTGTTTTACCGTCTGATTGCATTCTCCGGGGCCGACACGCTCGTATGGTTCCTGCAGCCTTCCATCTGGTGCATCGTCCCGAAGACGATCGCGAGTACCAGGAATACCTTAGCCATCCGGCACCTTGAAGGCTTCTGTTTTTCCAGTTTGGCCAGCGCCTTTGCCAGTGGCCAGGTAAGGATAATGGAAAAACCCGAGAACCAGAGCAGGTTGCCGATGGTTTCCCGGATAGACCGAGCGATTTGACCGGGATAGTAGTGCATGGCAAAGAAGCAACCCAGGATAGCCAGCAGGATCAACCGTACCTTTTCCCGCCTGGACCATTCCTCTTCATCGTCGTCTTGCCGATTGGCAGAATCATTGTCCATAGTCTCAAGAAAAGAAGTAAGAAGTAAGAAGTAAAAAGTGAAAAAACTATTCACCTTTCACTGGAGCCCTTTGCAAAACTCTTATGACCGGTATTCTCGTCCTTCCGGCGAACCCCTGGACACCGGTTTTCACCGGTGTGACGACTTTTTCAAGAGCCTCACTGTTTAAAGAAGAGGCCCAGGGCTACGAGAGAGAAGCCAACGCCCAGTATCTGATAGGGTGTGAGCTTCTCTTTCAAAAATACGATGCTCAAGAAGATCGTAATCAACGGGTACAGGGCGGTCATGGTTACTACGACAGATGCCTTACCCTTGTCAAGGGCATGGAGAAAGAAAAGCGTACCGAGTCCAACGGAAACCCCGCCAGTAAGGAAAACAAAAGACCTTTTGTATTTACCTCAGGGCGAAAATTTACAGAGACGAGGACGGAGGATATGACGATCAGGTTTCCCAGGGCCTGGAATATGAATATGCTTTTCGGGGGCAGATACGAAGAGGCGACTTTCGGAAGAAAACCCCATATCCCCCAGAATATCAAAGCAGCCACAGACGGCAGGAACCAACTATTCATATCGTTATCCGTCGAAAAACGTTATCCGTTCACCGTTGACCGTTCACCGGCAAAATCTGTTTGGTTTGGTTTGGTTTGTTTGGTTTGTTTGGTTGCGCTGTTCACTCCGTATGCAACCCCATCACTCATCACTTCTTTTCAATCCGAAATCCGCAATTGTCTTTTTCGGTGAACGGTGAACGGACAACGGTGAACTTTTACGACACCTTGCTGCCTGGTTTCACTCTTTTGTCGACGGTCAAAACCCGGACCCCGGTTTCATCCCGGGCCGCGAGGACCATGCCTTCCGATTCAACACCCATGAGTTTTGCTGGTTTGAGATTTGCGGCGATAATCACTTGTTTCCCTACTATCTCCTCGGGTTTGTAGCAGCTTGCGATACCGGCAACGATTGTGCGCCGGCGGTCAGCCGACACGGTCAGTTTGAGAAGCTTCTCCGATTTCGGCACGGATTCTGCCGCCAGCACCTCCGCGACCAGGAGCTCAGTCTTCTTGAATTCTGAAATATCTATGAGATTCACCGGCGTTTCCTTTTTTTCCGGTTTCCCAGGTTCAGTCCCGGCCGCCTCTTCCTGCCCGAGACGCGGGAACAATGCCGGGCCTTTCTTTATCGGCTGCCCGACCGGCAGAATCCCCCAGACCATAGTATCTGCATAGGTCAAACTCTTTTCACTACTGCAGCCCAAGGCTGTCATCATCTTCTGTGTCGTATCGGGCATTACGGGCGAGATCCAAACGGCAATTATTCGGAGGACTTCGGCCACGTAATAAAGCACGGTCTGCAGTCGTTCCCGGTCGCCTTTCTTCGCCAGTTCCCATGGAGCGGTCTGCACGATATACTTATTGGTCAGGCTGATCACTTCCCATACCTGGGCCAGTGCTTTGTGAAAAGCAAAAGAATCGAAGTCCTGTTTGTAAGTACAGGAGGTCCGAAGAGTGTGGTCTTTCAGGGCGGTATCGATATCTGCCGATTTTTCCGGTTGGGGAATGGTTGAGTCGCAATATTTCTCGATCATAGTCAATGCGCGGCTGAACAGATTTCCGAGATCATTGGCCAGGTCCGAGTTGTGTCGTGCCCTCAGGGCCTCCTCACTGAAGCCGGCATCGATTCCAAAAGCCATTTCTCTCAACAGAAAGTACCGGACTGCATCCACTCCATAGGCGCGGGTTAGATCGAGCGGGCGCACTACGTTTCCCAGGCTCTTGGACATCTTGGTCTCATTGATATTCCAGTAGCCGTGCACATGGATGGTCCTGTAAGGCTCGATTCCCGCGGCCCTGAGCATCGTCGGCCAGTAGATGGCGTGAGGCTTCAGAATATCCTTGGCGATGATATGTTCGGCAACGGGCCAGAAGTCTTCAAAAGCATCTCCATCCGGATATCCGAGCACCGATACGTAGTTA
This sequence comes from Pseudomonadota bacterium, assembly GCA_043806955.1. Lineage (GTDB taxonomy): Bacteria > Desulfobacterota > QYQD01 > QYQD01 > JAZDGK01 > JAZDGK01. The sequence continues at coordinate 2,963 of JAZDGK010000248.1, forward strand.
ATCAGCGCATCGAACCAGACATAAGTGACGAAACGATCGTCGAAAGGCAAAGATATGCCCCACTCCAGTCTGGAGCGGGGTCGGGAGATGCACAGATCTTCCAGGGGCTCGTTCAAAAAGGAGAGTACCTCGTTTCGATACCGTTCAGGCTTTATGAAGTCAGGACTGGATTGAATGTGGTTGATCAGCCACTCTTGATAACGGCTCATGCGGAAGAAGTAATTCTCTTCCTTGACCATTACCGGCGGGATTCTGTGGTCAGGGCATTTACCGTCCACGAGCTCCCGTTCCATATAGAATCTTTCACAGCCGGTGCAGTAAAGGCCGCCGTACTCCCCAAAATAGATATCTCCCTGCGCATGCACCTTGTTCAGAATGTAGTGAACCGCCTGGATATGATTCGGGTCGGTAGTCCTGATGAAACGGTCCGGTCTTATGTTCAGTTGCGGCCAGGTATTCCGGAATACATTGCTGATACGGTCTGCATATTCCTTTGGCGATGTCCCTTTTTTGGCTGCTGCTTCAGCAATTTTATCGCCGTGTTCATCGGTTCCGGTAGAGAAGATGGCTTCTTCGCCGGTCAGTCGGCGAAAACGGGTAATGGCGTCGGCCACAAGGGTGCTGTAAGTGTGGCCGATATGAGGCTCTGCGTTTACGTAGTAAATGGGTGTAGTGATGTAATGTCTCATGAAAATCGAATTACCCGTTTCCTTTTTTAGATATGGCTGAACTTCGACGAAGCCGGGATCAAGAGGTCAGAAGTCAGGAGACGGGAGTCAGAATTTTGGAGTTGCGAGTTACGGGTTGCGGCTTCTGACTCCTGACTCCTCTAAGGGATCCGGAACATGCTATAGACTTCCAGATAAAGCTTTTGGGTGCGTTATCGGTCGGGGATGTACGAACAGGTACTATCCCCTCCCTGCTGCCTTCCCAAAAACATTATCTGAAAGTCTATAATATACCGCGCATAGGTCAATTTCCAATATCGAACGTCCAATACTCAATACTCAATGTCCAAGGGACCCTCTCCTGATTGGAAATTGGTTATTGAACATTGGACATTGGACATTGATCCTAAAATGGTATGGTAGAAACTTCTAAGTGACTAAACCATTACGGTCCATTCTCGGCTGCAGGTTCGGTTTTGATATCTTCGGGCGAGATCTCCATCTCTTTTCCGTCAGGAAGAACGACTATGAAGGTGCTTCGGAGACAGTTATGCCGAATTACCTTGCATTCACCCTCCTGAATCTGGATCTTTTTGCCTATTTTTGGCAGTCCCCTTTTCATCTCGCAATAGATTTTGTATTCATATGCGAGGCAACAAAGGAGACGCCCGCACATTCCTGATATTTTGGCAGGGTTTAGAGGGAGGTCCTGTTCTTTGGCCATGCGGATGGAAATGGGACCGAATTCGGAAAGGAAAGAGGTACAGCACAATTCCCGCCCGCAATGACTCACGCCTCCCAGAAGCTTGGTTTCATTGCGCACCCCAATCTGTCTCATCTCTATTCGAGTATGAAACTTGTGCACGAGGGTTTTCACAAGCTCCCTGAAGTCTACTCGTCCTTCAGAAGTAAAATAAAAGAGAATTTTGCTCCCATCGAAAAAAGACTCTGTAGACACAAGCTTCATGGGAAGGTTTATTTCTCTTATCCGTTCGATGCAATAATGCAGCGCTTCCTTTTCTCTTATGAGATTACCTTTTTGCTGGGCGATCTCTTCCGAAGTGGCCGGCCGCTCTATTCTCATAATGGAGCGACTGTGATTCTCGTTCTTGACAAAGGAAATAATCGTTGCCCGGCCGGCTATCGTAGCCGGCTCGAGGCCATGGTCCGTGGCAACCATAACGATATCACCTTTTGCGGCCTCGAACGGACCGGCTTCGACTTGGACGGCTCTCATGTGTTCACGGAACCGTAGCGGTACCAACTTTATCTGATTTTCCATGTAAATCCTGTTTCACCACAGAGACGCAGAGAGCACCGAGAAGGCATCTGGTTTTCGTCCGGAAGCTCAGGTTTTTCGGATGTAACCAGCCTGAAACATTCAACTCTCTGCCGGGCAGGATGTTGCGTAAGCCAAGCAAAAAGTCCCGGTCTGCATTCGAAAGATAGTCACTTCGCGCTCTTTGCGTCTTTGCGGTGCGTCTTATTTTGCCAGGAGCCTGTCGGACTTAGGGGATCGTCACGAGGAAGTGGAGGAACGAGACCAAATGTTCACGAATTTGAGGCGCATAGTGTTGCTATGCAACGAAAATTCGGGGATATTTGGGCCGTTCCTTCCACTTCCGCAGTAGATCATCCCTAAGTCCGACAGACTCCTAGTGCCAAAAAGGCATTTTCCAGTATGAGCTGGCGGTTAAAGTTTCTACCCAGAGCATCTTCAGCTCGGGTGAGCAAATCCCAACTCTTGAAAAGCTCTTCTTCCTGCCATTGCTCTGCACACCGGCCAATCATATCCTTAAGATCTTTATTTATCAACCCTTTCTCCGCCAAGCCTTGTTTCAGCGCCATTACATCACGGATAAAGGTTTTCAGCACGGTTGTCATATCGGATAGATCGTCCTTGTTTTCGGCCAAATCTTCGGCCAGAGCCATGGCCGTGTCGAGATGCCGGCGGGAGATCTGAGATAAACGGCGGCATAGTTCTTTCCGGGCGTCCATATTCTTCCGGTCGGCTAACCTCATCGCCGTTTCCATGCTTCCTCCGGACAGAGAACCCAGGAGCCCGGCCTCTTCTTCTGAAAGCCGATCCTTGTGCCCGCTCAGCAGGCATCCGCTTATCACCGACGGGGAAAGCGGGCGAAACGGTACCATCATACACCGAGAGACTATAGTCGGCAACAGCCCGTCTATATCGGCAACGATAAGGATAATTATGGACTGTTCAGGAGGCTCTTCGAGCGTCTTGAGAAGAGAGTTGGCCGACTCCCTGTTCAGGAAATCGGCCTCGTCGATTATGGCCACACGGTATCTGCCTTCCAGTGGCTTGTAAATCAGCGCTCTTTTCAGTATCCTTATCTGCTCGATTCTGACAAAACTCCCTGAGCGCCTGACCTGCAGGATATCAGGATGTGTTCCGGATTCTATTCGCAAACAAGAACCGCAAGTGCCGCAGGCAGCGCCGGTTTCAGACCCGGTGCAGTTCATGGTTTTTGCCATGGCCACGGCGGCCTTTCTCTTTCCAACGCCATGTATCCCGTGGAACAAATAGGCATGGGCAATCCTGCCCTGTCGAAGGGAAGACTGCAGAATGCCGATGGCTGCTTCTTGTCCTTTAATCTCAGAAAATGACATATATCAAAACCGGTTCATAGTTCACAGTTCACAGTTCACAGTTCATGGTTCAGAGTTCCGCCAGATCATTTTTTCAGGTCCTTCAGCCTGTCGAGGAGGCTGTAGTTTTCATCTGTGGTATCCTTTTCTTCCGGCAGCACCCTCTCCTGATCCGCTTTCCCCACTCCCCCCAGGAATATGTAACGCTCCAATGGGCGAAAGAAGTTGCTCCATTGAGCGGAGGGCCCGGATTGGGATTTTAACCCCGACAATGCATTGATTTTGGCGTCGAGGTCGTCTGAAAGATGAAGGACGAAGGCTTCCGCGGTTTTGGGGCGTTTGGGCGATCCAAATTCATATTCGCCATGATGGCTCAAGACCAGGTGTTTGAGAACCATGGCCAGATCTCTCGGAAACCGCCGCATCAAATCGATTTTTTCCTGTACCATCTGGGCTCCGATTACAATGTGTCCGACAAGGCGGCCTTCATCGGTGTAGTCGAAAAAACTCGATTCCGGAGGATATGTGAATTCCCTTGTCTTGCCCACGTCATGAAGAATAGTCCCGGCAAGAAGGAGATCCCCGTCCAATTGGGGATATTCCGGGATGATAGCGCTCACCAGTCTGGTTAACGAAAGAGTATGCTCCAGCAAACCACCGAGATATGCGTGATGCATGCGTTTCGCTGCCGGGGCCGTCTTGAACCGGGCGCCGAAAGCCTTGTCGCGGAAGAAATTTCTCAGCAGTTCAGCCAGGTGGTCGTTCTTAATTCTCGCGCTTATCCCTTTCAGCTCCCGCCACATCTCCTCGATGTCCTTCACAGAGGAGGGCAAAAAATCGGCCGGATTTACAAGCGTGGGAACGCATGCCTCCAGACGCATTATGTTGAGCTGGGTTTGATCGCGAAAAGACTCTGCCTGCGCTTCTATGAGGACATAGTCTCCCTTTTTGAAGAGGCCGTTCCATTCATTGGTCTTTTCCCAGATACGCCCTTCCAGGTCGCCGGTCTTATCTGAGAGATTGAGTGTCAAATAGGGTAATCCATTTTTTGTAAGGGCTTGAACCTTGTCCTTGACCAAAAAAATGCCCTGCACAGCCATACCGGGCCGAATGTCTTTAATGTATGCGCCTTTTGAATCAGTCATGAGGATCCACCGGGCCGACACTCCATAGTAGTTCCTTTACCACGAAACACACGAAATACACGAAAGGGTGAGACTGTCACAAAACTACATGACTGGGCCAAATCATGCTCGTGCTCAGCACGAGCATGAAGTAAAGATGGGAATTTTGCAAGAGGCTCGGGTTTCACAGGATTATTCTTTCGATTCGTGCCTTGGGATAGTGGCCGAAGTTGACAACCAGGCCCAGATACCTCAAAAATTGCGCCTTGCATTCTGCATAGCATTCTTTCGTGTCTCTCGTGTGTTTCGTGGTTCATATTGTTTCCGCTACCAGCGAAGCGGTTTTTGCCAGGCCTCTTTCAGCCGGGATACAGGCGCGGATATGACCGTTCTGCCGTTCCGGCCCAGGCATACGAAGAGTGGTTCTTCCGTTATCCGGCCAATGCGTGCCATAACGGTACCCGCCATAAGGTCGCAAAACGCCTTTTCCTGGTCGGGGTGGACCGTTACGACAAAACGGCCTTGTGACTCTGAAAACAAAACAAAATCATCTCGTTCCACGCCCTGGACCGGGACCGCTGAAAGATCCGTCTCCATGCCGAGCCTTCCGGCAATTGCCGTTTCGGCAAGAGCTATGCCCAGACCGCCATCCGAACAGTCATGGCATGAGGCAACCATTCCTTTATATATAGCCTGTGAAAGCCTCTGGTAGCGAAGTCGGGATGTACCGGCATCGACTCTAGGGACGGAATTGCCGGTAAATCCGTATGAAGCGAAATACTCAGAGCCTCCCAGTTCGGATTTGGTCGCCCCCAAAACATATACCGAATCACCCGGTCTCTTAGCGTCAACGGTCTGCGCCCGGCGGACATCGTCTATCTTTCCAATGACCGAAAAGAGCACCGTAGGCGGAATCGATATTTTGGTATCACCGATCAGGTAATCATTCTTCATGCTGTCTTTGCCGGATATGCACGGCACGCCGTATGCTGTCGTGTAGTCATAGAGCGCCTGATTGGCACGGACCAGTTGGGCCAGTTTATAATGGCCGTCCGGCGTTTTTTCGGATTGGACGGGGTCGCACCAGCAGAAGTTGTCGAGACCGGCAAGGTGCTTCATCGTGCCTCCGGATGCAATGGCATTCCGGACAGCTTCATCTATGGCACAGGCCATCATATGGTACGCATCTATATCGCTGTAACGCGGGCAGATACCGTTTGCGACAACTACGCCCTCATATGAGGCCAGGACAGGCCTTATGACCGCGGCATCACTCGGTCCGTCTCCATATTTGCCTGAAAGGGGTTTGACTACGCTTCCACCCTGCACTTCGTGATCATACTGCCGGACGACGTACTCCTTGCTGCAGATATTCAGTCTCCCAAGCATGGCTTCCAGTGCGGCGGTCAGATCCTCGGGTTCAGGGAATTCCGGTTCCTCGTGGACCGGGGGGGTCCACACAGCCTTCAGCTCCAGCCGGGGAAGGCCGTCATGGGCAAACGAGGTCTCTATATGGGCCGCGGTCCTGCCATTATAAAGGACATGGAATTTCCCGCTGTCGTTAAACCTGCCCAGCGTGGTAGCCTCGACCCCCATTTTTTCGGCAAGGGCCATGAAGGCTTCTTCAAGCTCAGGTGGAACGGCAAGAGTCATTCTCTCCTGAGCCTCGGAAAGAAATATCTCCCAGGGATCAAGCCCGGCATATTTGAGCGGGGCCCTTTCGATGTGAAGCTCAAATCCCCCGCAGTCTCTCGCCATTTCGCCCACGGATGAAGAAAGCCCTCCCGCTCCATTGTCCGTAATGCTCCGGTACAGGCAGCGGTCACGGGCTACCAGGAGGAAATCCGTCATCTTTTTCTGGGTAATGGGATCGCCGATCTGCACTGCGGTGGCAGGGGAGCCGGCATGAAGTTCCTCAGAGGAGAAAGTTGCGCCGTGAATACCGTCTTTACCGATGCGCCCCCCGACCATTACGATTAAATCACCGGGCGCAGCCATCTTGGTATGTGACGGGCGGCCGCAGACTACTGCCGGCATGATTCCGCCCGTTCCGCAGAATACCAGCGGTTTTCCGGCATACCGCTCTTCGAAGACGATACATCCGTTGACAGTGGGTATTCCGCTCTTGTTTCCCCCGTGCTCCACACCCTCGCGCACACCTTCAAAGATGCGTTTGGGATGCAGGAGGCGGGGAGGGAGCGGTTTCGCATAGTCGGGCGGGGCAAAGCAAAAGACATCGGTATTGAAGATCAGTTTGGCGCCCATTCCGGTGCCGAACGGATCACGATTAACACCCACGATTCCAGTGAGCGCTCCGCCGTACGGATCCAGGGCCGAAGGGCTGTTGTGTGTTTCAACTTTTACAGCCAGATTCCATTGATCATTGAACCTGATTACCCCCGCGTTGTCGCTGAATACGGAGAGGCACCAGTCGTTTTGGCCCATTGCCTCCCGAATCGTCCGGGTGGCAGCCTTAATATATGTATCGAAGAGGCTGTCAATTATTGTCGTAGAGCCGGTTTCGTCCGTATACTCGATAACGCTGTTGAATATTTTGTGTTTGCAGTGCTCCGACCATGTCTGTGCCAGACATTCCAGTTCGACATCAGTGATTCTTTCGCTCAGCCCAAACCTTGCCCGCGATGCCAGAATCTCCGGACGGGTTACATAGTCGCGAATAGCCTTCATTTCGGCAAGTGTCAGGGCCAGGGTGCGCTCTTTCGAGATACGGAAAAGCTCCTCATCGGCTATTGCGAGATCGATCTCCTCTACGGCGGGATTTGTTCCGCCCGTGACCCTCGGCACGACCGGGCTCATGCCCCGGACTTCGTCATATTCGGGGCGGTGAACGATCCGGAAGCTCTGGATAAGTGAATTAGCCAGAATGCCGGTAGCAATATGCTCTACGTCCCTTCGAGGCAGATCGCCTTTCAGGGCATATTGAACAGATGTATAGGCTCCTTCGCCGTCTTTCAATCTGCGGCCGACAGCCAGCTCAAGAGACTCCCGCGCGGTCTTTCCTTCGTTATCGGTTACACCGGGCCTGAATCCCACTTCTATCAACCAGGCGAACTCTCTTATCAGAGGGCTGTCAATCGAATACTCCTGGCTGATGGAGTCGCAGAAGAGCTCGCCTGCCAACTGTTTCAGGACGGCGGGCGAGATGCTCGTCTCAATGGTGAATACCTTGAGAGTGCGCACCGATGTGACTGCGAGGCGAAGATTCTCATTGATCCTTTGCCGCATTTTTTCCCCATGCGCATCCCGTAAAAACGGTTTTTGACCGACTTCGATTCTCGTGATCATGGTGAAGGACTATAACAAACTCGTTCCGCGTTTTCAATGCAGAGAATTTGTCGATTCGGCTACGAGGCGCCTTTCTTTTGGTTCAAAAATCTCTGTTAACTGTGTCCAAAAATATGTTCTTGTTTGTTCGCACTATTTGTAGGTTCAGATAGTGTCCGATTTTTTTTGCAAAGGATGAGAACAGATGTCAGAATATTTGTAACACTACCAGGTAAGGGTCTGTCACGGAATAAGTTGCGCAATTCTGAGTGCAGAGGCGGCTGTCCGGCAAGACGCGAGGGGGGCGCATACCCGTGAGCATGCAACCGACGAGCAACGCAGCCGTACGGGATGGATCGGCGCTCAGAATGCTCAAGTTATTTCGTGACAGACCCTAAGGAGGCTGTCCGAGAACTGACGATCTACTGCGGAAAGCGGGATGACGGCCCAAATATCCCCGGATTTTCGGGCTATAGGTCTTGTCGGCTAGAAGCTTGAAGGCCAGGAGGCTGGGAGGCCAGAGCTGTGCTCTCGCGGCAGACAGCACCTTATCCAGCTTC
>JAZDGK010000249.1:0-5217 GCA_043806955.1 Pseudomonadota bacterium
TACTCTTGAATTTCGATACGGGTGCGTGCCCCTATTCTCAAGATATTCTTGTTTACAAAAGTGATCTCCGCCTTGCCGGCGCTCTTGGCCCGGTATATATCTCCTACTTCAACAGCCCCCCCCACTGAAGCCGGCCTCGCAATATTCTGGTCCGATTTCAGTACATCTACACGGCCCTCAAGATAGGTTATTCTCCCGACAGGCGCGGCAAAAGAGGTCTTGACCATCAAGACCATGCCAAGGCAGTAAAAAAGAGTCCTTGCTATGCCTTTCATGCGCTCTCGCTCCGTATTGATCTGATCACGCGGAAAAAGACCGGGTGTTGACCCAAATCGGCGATCAGAATCTATACTCTATTCCTGCTGAGTAAACATCTCTCTTGTACTCGTAAAAATCGGGCATGTTTGAGTTGTTTTTCGTATAGGTGTAATTCGCACAGATCCTGGTATTCCCATCAATTTCGTAGCTTAGCGTCGCAGAGCCGGTATAGAGCTCATCTCGCCTCTTTAGCTGGAAGATGGTATGGACGTTTTGATACCTTATGAAATCCATCTCGCCGGAAATAAGGAGCTTCAGAGATTCAAAAAGGGGATAGACCAAGCTCAGACTCAGTTTGTTGCCTCTGTACGACCAGTTCACGCCGTCTGTATTCTCGTCTGAGAAGGTGTACCACAAACCGAGGAGGCTTTCTTCACCCGGTAACAAGGTATATCCCGCTGACAGGCTGAGCACATCACCGTCTCTGTCCTCATCGTGATCACTTATGCCGGGCTGCAACTCCTGGAGATAGTCCTTCTTTTGATATGCCAGGGAGATTTCAAGCGCGCTCGTCTGGCCCAAAGCAATCCTGGCCAGAGGACTCACTCCGGTAATTTGGACATACTCCGCTTCATTGAATCGGGAATGCGCGTACAGGATAGGCGCCCGCAGGAAGATCCTTGAGAACGAATAGCCGGGAACCACGGTAAGGACTTGCGTGACAGAATCGTTTGTCTTGTGAAGATACTCGTCAACATTGATTGAGTACTGGGCAGAAAAGAAAAACGGCCCCTGAAACGAAACCGGCGCGGTATAGCTCCCCCCCAGGGAACAAGTAATCGCGCTATCCTTTTCATCCGTTATCACATCGGCAACCGGACCTGAAATAGGTTTAGCAACCAGGTTACTGTCATACTTGCACCCAATCCCCATGTTGAATTTTAGAGGTCGTTCCCGCTCCAGCTTATCCGCAAGACTCCTTTGGTATTCCTTTGCATATGCGCCGATTTCCGATGTGGGATCCAGAGTTGTGGCGGCCCTGAAGCGCTCGAGCGCCTCCTTAAGCTGTCCTGCTTGCGCATAAGCAGTCGCCGTGTGGAAATCGGCGGCCTGCACAAGCTTTTCATCCAATGATTTGGCCGTTTCAAACTCCTCGATCGCTTTTTCATTCTCCCCGGCTTTGAGCAGGACGAGCCCCTTCAGGAATTGCAGCCTGGGTGTCAAAAGTCCTTTCTCTTCGCCGAGTTTGATCCATTTCTTAGCGCTATCCAAATCGCCCGTCTGATATAGAGCATCTGCCAACTCGACAGGCGCTTCCTTAATGTGGGGTTCGAGCGTTATTGCGTCCTTCAGGTAAGGAATGGCCTCCCCGTATTTCTCCATGGACTTGTATGTAAGGCCCAGGAAGAAAGCAATGGAGGAGGACTCCGGCTCCTTTTTCCTCGCATCGAGAAACCACGGAAGAGCCTCTTCGTAGTTCTCTTCCCTGAATTCTTTCAGGCCGTTATCAAAGTCGGTGGCGTATGAATTCAGTGCGAATCCGTTGAAGGCCAAGACAACCAACAGAAAGACAAAGGCCTTAGAGACAGTATTTGTTTCCATAAGAGCCTCTTGCGAAACGTCCCCTTTTGCCCAATCTCTGCGTCAGGCTCAGATTTTAATCCTCAAAATACTTCGTGTATTCCTCCGGTTAAAATCTTCGCCTTCCTTGACCTTGGCCAAAATTGAACATTTTGCAAGAGGCTCATAAGTCTGTATTCCGCTCATCGAAGACGTGATTCTACCTTGATGGATTGTGACCAGTATGGATCTATCTGTCTCATCGGTCGGCTGAATGAAAACTGAAATCAGGGTGTTCTGATAGAGAGGGGGCTGCTGCTTCGGGAATAGAAGAAAGTGCCGCTGGGTAATATTGATGAGTTCGTAAAATGTCGAAAAGTACTGTTTTTTGTCATTCCGGCGGAAGCCGGAATCCAGTCTATTCAAGTAGTTACGGGGGAGCTGGACTCCGGTTTTCACCGGAGTGACGACTTTTTACGAATCCATCATGATTAAGTGCCATGTATGTGGGGCCAAAATGACCCGAATGGTTACAAACCTTCCTTTCAAAGTGAGTGACAGGACTATTGTTATTCTGAAGGAATTGCCGGTAGTTCAGTGCGAAGACTGCGGAGGGTATCTGCTCGAAGACCCTGTGATGCAACGAATTGACGAGATTCTGAATCGAGTGAACACCGCAGCAGAACTGGAGGTCATTCTGTACGCTGCGTGACGGGAACGAAGTCGCAGAATTCAGACCGGGACGTTCATGCACAAATTGCGTGGCGGTACTTAGGGCCTGTCACGAAATAACTTGAGCATTCTGAGCGCCGATCCATCCCGTCCGGCTGTGTTGCTCGTCGGTTGCATACTCACGGGTATGCGCCTTCCTCGCGTCTTGCCAGACGGGCGCCTCAGCACTCAGAATTGCGCAACTCATTCCCTGACGGACCATCAGGGTTCGCTCAGAAATAGCTTATGATTTCATGCATCCCAGCTTCAGGCCACCTTCGTCCTTCATGACAACATAGGAGTCACTGGCTGTCGCTATCTCGCACGCTGAAGGCGCATTCGCGCACTACGGAGTCTAACGGGAAGGCAAAAGCAGGGTATTGCTGGGTCAGCTTCTCCGTGTTTGGGATGTTCATGGGGGGAGTCTGAATCGAGTACCCGAAGGATACCTTGCCGGGGTCGGTAACGATCCGTTCGGTGATGACTATATCCAAGAGGCCCAAGTCATAGACCATGTTCGCCGCGACACGGCAAGGGGCGTCAAGCGGAACGGACACCCATTGTTCCACCCGTCTTTCCACCCATGGTGTCTTGTACTCATCGCGGGATTCGAGGCGAACCTGGAAGAACTCGCGTTCTCCCGGTCGGAGTTCAACAACGAAAAGGCCATCGTAAACTGCCTTCCCATTCTTATCTGTCCACGTGCCGTCGAAAGGTGTAACTGTAGAATACGACGACATGTAAGCTGCGCCGGCCATCTTTCGAGCTTGACCGGTCGCTAAGTACTCGCGAAGGTTTTCTGCCGCACCAAAAGGCCCAATTGAGAACTTCGGTTGCATCCCTTTGAGCTTGCCCGTTTGGTCTTCAATACGAAGGCTCCACACCGCAATTGCAGTAAACCCATGTTCGCGAGCGAGAGTTACTGAATCCTTCGTCAGACCTCGGGCCGGTCCGGGGTTTGAAAGCTGCGCACCGCAGGCCGGCATGAAAACGGCGCAGGTCATTAGAAGCACAATAGCGGCAATGACTGAAAGATCTGCGGAACGAACCGGGGTAGTTGCCATGAATTTCCTTTCTTGCGGGGGCGCCTGGAATATTTTTCGCGGCTGTCGAAGCTTCTCAACCCGTTCCGTCCCCCCCGAGGGGGATGCGGGATTTTCTGTTCAGCAGCAAACGAGTCTGTAGAGAAAGTCCGGGAGTGACGCCTCCTGAATTTGTAACCTGTTGAATTAATAGGAACAGTTATTGTGGCACGGCCCCGCAGAAACGCTGACTTAATCCGGGGTGACGAATATATCGGGGATCTTGAGGGATGAACCTGACACGTTGATCAGCCGCGTCGTCGCGAAACCATCATTGACTTTCTGCTTCATTATTCTGTTTCCAAGGACGATCTGGATTTCATATGTGCCCGCTTCAATATCGTACAGGGCAAAGAGCCCTCGTGAGTCCGTGTAGGTATGCCTGGTGCGGGCAGGGTCGTTCGAGACCAATCTCACTATTGCCCCAGAGAGCGGGACGGGCCCCGAAGGGGCGGAAAGAAATACCTTGCCGGAAACGGCCGGTTGGGCAAGCGTGTTGAGCGGGACGATAAGAATCGATGCGAAAAACAGCAGAGAACAAAACCATATGGCATGGTGAGGCTTCATTTCAGATCTCCTGAAGAATGTTCGCCACAAAGGCACTAAGACACGAAGGAAAAAAGCTTTCTTATTCATGATCATTCGGTTTTGGACAGTTCTATCGGCTCCCGTAATCGGATCGTTTTCTTTTCGTTGTCTACAAGCGCGTTCTTTTCATCGATTTGGTAACTTTTTGGATAGAATCCGTCGGTTTCAAGGTAAATCTCCGGCAGACCCTCGTTGGGCATCACGAGGACGTTTTCAAGGCGAAAAGTGCCGCCTGCGTCCGTAACGGTCGAAGGCCTCGGGGGGACGTGGGAGACTATGACCGCCCCGTGCATGGCAGTCCCGCTTTTTTTCACCGTTCCGGAAACAGTCCAACGATTGGGCTTCCAGACCCAGACGTCCCGGCAGAGACTATGAAAAGACCCATAAAGCGTACCGTATATCAAAAGGAACCCGGCAACCGCTCCGCCGGCCTGGTAACCGGCCTTTTTTATCATGGCAGTAGATTTGAGGAATTTGAAAAGGGCCACGGCACCCAGGAGGCTGAGTAGAAATATGACGGTTATGACTATCAGGAGCCCAAATTCTCCGGACATAGAAGCACCCTGCATGACAGATGAGATGGCTTTGCTCATATCATTGAGGCGTCAGGCTGTCAAGGGATTTTCAAGAAGGCTGGGAGGCAAGGAGGCTCGGAAGCTGGGAGGCCGGGAAGCTGGAAGGTGGGAGGGTGAGAGGGTGGGAAGGTGCGGAATTGGGAAACAAGAGTGTGGAATGCGGAATAAAGGGGCATAGAGCATAGCGTAACAAGGTCAAGGGAACGTGCTGAGTACTGAGTGGAAAGTGTGTGGTATTCGCCTCAGGCCGATCCCGTTAGCAACCAACAAACTAAACAAACCAAACAAACTAAATAAACTACGTAACTACTCAGGTTCACAGTTTCAAGGTTCACGGTTCAAGGTTAGAAAGCGATGGGGATTGAACTGGTTGAAGATATTGGCGCATGGCAATGACACGTGAGTTGACGCGAAAAGTGTACTGACTGGCGAAGGACGCAAAG
>JAZDGK010000250.1:0-17012 GCA_043806955.1 Pseudomonadota bacterium
TCGCCATATATCTCGCCGCTGCCGGCGAATGCACGGCCTTCAAAGATCCTGCCGTCTTCCAGTGCAACCAATGCTTTCATGCTATTCACCTAACCCGGACAAGCCGGAAATCCGAAACAAATTCAAATGACCCTCAAGAAAGACAGATTTAATCAGGAACTCAGGAACTCAGGAAAAGACAAATTCTTTTTTTGTCTGCTTTCCGTTCGTGAGTTCCTGAGTTCCTGATTCAGTTTGATTGTTTTTCTTGTTTTCTTTCGCCTTTAGGCGCTAATGAATGAAAGTCTTGCCGGATAATGCGCGAATATTTTCCCTTAGTGACTAAAATGGTATGTTGAAAATTTCTAAGTTCCTAAACACTAAGCACTACATGCCACATGCCATACGCTGTGCTCTATACCCTGTTCTTTGCCTCGGCATTGCATCCCTGCTGTTTCAGCCGGTTTTCGCACAAACAGTCCAATCCTCATTTGCCGCTGATTTTAAGACCCGGGGTTACGTCTGGATCAGAGGGACCGAAGATATCAGGAACGATCAGCCCCACGAAGATACCCGCACTTTTCGAAATCGCATCTATCTGGAAGGACAATTCCGGCCTCTGGCAGATACCGCAATACTGTTTTCGGCCCTTTCTGATTATCTCTGGCTACGGAACGACGGCCGGCGGGATGACTTGTCCCTTGAGGTATTCGAGGCGTATGTCCGGCAGTCCGATCCAAAATGGGATCTTCGGGTCGGAAACCAGATTGTTCGCTGGGGGAAAACGGATGAAATAAGTCCGGTCGACAATGTCAATCCGCAGGACCTCCGGCAGGCCCTCACCTTGAAACTCGAAGATAGAAAGCTTCCGGTCTTTATGGCGCGCCTGCAATACTTTACGCCTGACGGCGCTCTGGAGGCTATATATTTGCCGCATTTCAGGAGCAGCAAACTCGATTTCTTTGAATCCGACTGGGCTGTCTTCAATCATTTGCGGCAGGAGATAAAAGACGGTCCGGGGGTGCCTTCGGCGCTTAAATCGTATCTGGACCGCATTGATGTAACGGAGGAAGACTACTCAACCGGCATCGATAATAGTGAAATCGGCGTGCGTTACACCGGGACGGCCCGCGGCCGCGATTATGGCTTGAGCTACTTTTATTCCCGGAGTAGAACCCCGTTTATAGACCGCTTTCCAATAACAAACATCAGTGTTGAAGACCCCTCTGGAGCAGCGCTCTTATCGCAGATATCACAGCTCCGGTTCTCGGACGACACAAATGTCCATGTAATTTATCCCCGAAATCAAATATGGGGCGCGGAGATGGAAACCACACGGGGTCCGTACGGCATCCGGGGGGAAATGGCGTATATGACCGACAGGGTTTTCCTGAACAGCGATCTGACCTCCACAAAAAAGGGGATCATCCACTATGTCCTGGGGGTGGATCGAACCTTTGCGAACGATCTGTATGCCAACCTTCAGGTTTCACAGCGCAAAATTTTCAATTATGACGAAAGGATAATTTTTGACCGTGAGTTCGAAACCGCCTTTTTTTTGCGTCTCGGCAAGAATCTCTTCTACGATAAGCTCCGCCTCAAGATGGACCTCTACTACAATGTGACCGACAACAGCTACTATCTCAATCCGGAGATCGAATTCCGTTATTTCGACAACCTGCCCATCGCGGTGGGGGCCAATATCCTGGATGGGCCGGACGATTCCCTGCTCGGCTATTACGGCAAGAACGACCAGGCCTACGTGACTGCCAGGCTGGTCTTCTAGTCTCTAAGGAAAAATATTCGCGCATTATCCGGCAAGACTTTCAAAGAAAACAAAAAAAGACAATCGACATGAATCAGGAACTCATGAACTCATGAATGGAAACGGATAAGAAAAGAATTTATCTTTTCCTGAGTTCCTGAGTTCCTGATTAAGTATGTTGCTTTTGAGGTTTCTGTTTGTCACTTGATTTGCTTCGGATTTCGAATTTCAGATTTCCGGCTTGTCCGGGTTAGGAAGTATGGTTCTCATGCATTCGGACTGGAAAAACCATAATTTGAAAAATGAACGTGGGATTTGCCCACCGAAACGACTGAGAGTGCAGGAACGCATTTTCCCATCCAGAACTCAAGAAACCAGCAAGACAGGTCGAGATTATATAGAGTGAGAACATGGAAAGAATAGCAAATTTCATATTGGAAAAGCGCTGGCTGCTGCTGGGCGCCCTTTTCCTCCTTACCGTTTTCTTCCTCCTCATGCTGCCCCGGACAAAAATGGAGCACTCCGTCGAGTCGTTCATCCTGAAAAACGATCCCGATCTAATATTTTTCGAAAAATTCAAAAAGGAATTCGGCACGGACGAATTCTTTGTTCTCGCCTTCAAGGACGACAGGATCTTCTCAAACGAGGTCCTCTCAAGAATCAAAACTCTAACCGGCAGTTTGAAATACATCGAAGAAGTCAGGGACGTTGTGAGCCTTACTAATGCCACTGACATAAGAGGAGAAGAGGACAATTTCTATGTTCAGGACCTGGTCGAAAGACTCCCGTTGAACCGGGATGAACTCGATCGATTAAAAAAAGAGGCAACCTCAAATCCGCTCTATGCCGATCAGCTCGTTTCAAAGGACGGCTGCACCACGGCCATCGTGATAAAGACGTTCGATCGCCCGGGAGACGACCTCTACCGGACACGCCTCCTGGAAAAAGTGAATAAGGCCGTTCGCGCTGTTTTCCCCGATGATCGTCCCCGGATCTATGAAGCAGGATGGACGATTACCGACTATAACCTGAGCAAATTCATGATGGAGGACCTGAAGACTTTCATCCCCCTGGTCCTGCTCATGATAGCCGTCGCGCTGTATCTGATCTTTAGAAGCGTCCTGATAATGCTCGTGGCCGTATGCAACATTCTCGTTTGCCTCGGCTGGACAATGGGGACATTCCCTCTGGTTAATGCCACCATGAACAATATCACAACCATTATACCGCCACTGATTATGACGATCGGCATAACCGTGGCCATCCATATAATCGATCAGTACCGCGAGGATATGGTTCAGACTACGGATAGACGTCAAGCCCTGATCTCGTCCCTGAAACATGCAATTCTCCCCTGTTTCCTTGCCAGCTTTACCACTGTTGACGGCTTTATATCACTCAGCGCAAACGACATCCCGCCCATCCGGGACTTCGGCTACGTATCCTCGCTCGGCATATCTTTTTCTTTTCTCATATCGATCATCCTTATCCCGATAATGCTCTATTTTCTTCGGAACCGGCCGATAAAGTTCAGGCTTCATCATGAGAACTCTCAAAGCCGCCTGATTGATCTCTTTTATCGAATTGTTACAAACCATTCGAACAAGATAATCGCCCTGACACTGATCGTGGTCGCGCTTTCAATCTGGGGGATCACCCGGATAAAAATAGAGACGAATCTCCTGGAATACTTCAAAAAGAATAGCGAGATTTATCAGGCCAACATGTTTGTGGAAAAGAATCTGAGCGGTGTTACTACAATAGAAATCGCAGTCGAAACCCCCGAAGCCAACGGTGTGCTCGAACCCGCAACCCTGAAAAAAATAGAGTCTCTGGGAGAATTCCTGAAGAAACAGGAAAAAATCGACAGCGTGATCTCCATCGCAGGCTATCTAAAAGACATGAATCAGTCCTTTAACAATGAGGATCCCTCCCACTATCGTCTCCCTCAAAGCAAAAACCTTGCGGCGCAGTATATGCTTCTATACGGGGCCGGGGACATTCGGGAATATGTCGATGCTGACTACAGAATGGCCCGTGTATCTGCACGCTTCAGGGAGCACAATTCAAGGCAGATTCGGGCCATGATAGATAAGACCGATTCTTTTATTCGGTCGTTGACGGGGCCGGGCATCAATATGCGGATAACCGGAAGATCTCTGCTCACAGCAAATCTTATCGATGCCCTGGTATACGGACAGGTTTACAGCCTCTCGATCGCACTCCTCTTGATCTTTGGCCTCATTTTTATTTTCCTCAGGTCCTTCTCACTGGGACTGATCAGTATCGTGCCCAATGCCATCCCGCTCCTCATAAACCTTGGCATAATGGGCTGGATCGGGATACCGCTCAATACATCGACAGCCATGATCTCGACGATTGCCATCGGTATTGCCGTGGATGATACGATTCATTTTCTTACCCGCTACAAACACGAGAAGCTGGCCGGAAAGGCCAATATGGAGGCCATTACCGTCACCATGCACTCCAAGGGATCGGCTGTAGTATCGGCGTGCATTGTAATCAGCATGGGTTTTGGAATTCTGCTCTTTTCGAATTTTGTCCCGACTATCCAGTTTGGGGCGTTAACGGCATTTACAATGGTAATCGCGCTCTTCGTCGAATTGACTACGCTCCCTATTCTGCTAAAAATCGTTAACCCGGCGATAAGAAACAAACCGGCATCCACCGCTGCCTGACCCACCCTCTCACCCTCCAATCTTTTCAGCATCCCAGCATCCTGGCCTACCAGCTTCCCAGCTTCCCAGCTTCCTCGCTTCCTCGCTTCCCAGCTTCCTCGCCTCCCAGCCTTCTCGCCTATCTCGCCCCCTTGCCGAACAGGACAATCTTGACGGTCTCAAAAAGGATCAACAAGTCGAGAAAAGGAGACAGGTTCTTGATGTAATAGATCTCATATTTAAGCTTTTCCAGGGCATCTCCTTCAGTGGCCCCGTATTTGTATTTAATCTGTGCCCATCCGGTGATGCCCGGTTTGATGGAGTGCCTTTGCGCATAGTAAGGAATTTTCCTGGTCAGCTCTTTAACAAAACAGGGCCTTTCCGGCCTGGGCCCTATGAAGCTCATATCACCCTTCAACACGTTCCAGAACTGAGGTATCTCATCAATCCTGCATCGTCTGATGAACCTGCCCACCCTCGTAATTCTGGGATCATTCTCTTCCGCCCACACAGGCCCTGTGCAATTCTCAGCGTCATTTCTCATCGACCTGAACTTGTAGATCTTGAAGATCCCGTTGTTCTCACCCACCCGCTCCTGTCTAAAAAACACGGGACCTCGGGAGTCCAGCTTGACCACGATAGAAACGACGAACATAAGAGGCGACAAAATAATCAAACCTGCGAATGAAAAGAAGACGTCCACCAGTCTTCTTATCGTCATCAATAACCTGGGCTTCTTGAAGCCGTCGGAGAAAATCAGATGGCTGGGGTTTAGATTCTCCACCATGAGTTTGCCGCAGAGTTTTTCCAGGAAAGTCAAGTGGTCCTCTACCGCTATGCCCCGCATCTTGCATGCCAGGAGTTCTTGAAACGGGACCCCTCCCCTTCTGTCATCGAGGGCCACAACCACGGTTACCGGCATATACATTTCCGCGATGTCGCAGAGTTGATCATTCGTGCCTATTATCTTGGGGGCCAGGATAGTCCTTCCAACCTCGTTCGGATCTTTGTCCACGAATCCGACGAGTTCCACGGAAGAATCCTTCTTGTCCAGGATGATGCGCGCTACGTCTTCGGCAACACTCCCCGATCCGAGGATGACGACCCTTTGAGCCCATTTTTTTGCCGAGAAAACCGAGTGACAGGAATACCGCCAGGCATAAACGAAAACCGCCGCGAGACCCATCCCTATAAAAAACACATCCCGGCTCAGCATAAGACCCGGCACGAAGAGATATATCACCGCCAATATAATGCAGACCGCTCCCAGAGATTGGAGAAGTCTCAACGCCAGATTGACCGGAGAGTCTATGCTGTCGAGGTCGTAAAGATCGCCGTAATGAAAGGTTAACTGACAGGTACCTGTAATCACTAGTGTCCTGGTGAAGAGATCCTCAAAATGTATGGACAGATAATCCACTCCCAAAAATCGAATGATGTTGGCGATCATAAAACCCGCTACTATCAGCAGGCTCTCGCCCGTAAAGAGAATGACGCTTTGCTTCGAGAATCGAACCATGGGGCTCCCAGCTCAGAGAATCGCTGTTTTTTTCGACCACCTTAATACGGCCCGCGTCTGGTGTCAAACCTTTGCGCTTTTGGCGGCAACCCAAGGGCGATTCGCCATAAGGCAGTTGGGTTGTTTCGTTTATCTGGTTTGTTTAGTTAGATATTTGGAAACTCAAAAAAACCACCTTCTCATCCGCCATCTTTACAGCATCCCAGCATCCTGGCCATCAGCTTTCCAGCCGCGAAGCGTCCCACCTTCCCACCCTCGGTCTTTCATTCGCATCCCGGCCCTCCGCATACGTCGCCCGAAGACTCTAGTGAAATTTCTTTCCCTCTTTTCGTAAAATATTTCCCTCCCCCCGTCGGTATATGTGTAAACTATTTCCACTTATGCGTACTCCTTGCCCCGCCGCCATCCATCTTTCTCCTCCATTCTTTGCCCACCTTCCCACCCTCGTATCTTCCCACCTTCTATCTTTTCAGCCTTCCAGCATCCCAGCTTCCCAGCCGCGAAGCGTCTCACCTTCCATCTTTTCAGTCCCCGCCGCTTGTGGCATGCCAGTTGCTACAAATAACCTTCAATGGCCTGCGGGTAACCTTTGGCCCTTCTCAGACCGATCAAAATGTAGTATAACTCATCGACTTAACGAGCAAAGCAGGAAGGTGGACTATGTACGTTTCCAAGGCTAAGGCAACAACCGGCGTTTTTCTTCTGGTCCTGACGTTATTCCTCGCAGGCTGTGCCGGCCAGACACCGCAGCAGAGCCCTCCCAAACCCGACGATACGTATATCATAGGACCGGGAGATCTACTCGACATTCAGGTATGGAAAGAGCCTGACCTGACGCGGGTCGCCCGTGTCAGAATCGACGGCATGATAAGCATTCCGCTGATTGACGATGTGCAGGCCGCTGGGGTCAGCCCTCTCGCACTGAAGAAAACCATCGAAGATCGCCTCCAGGGGTTTGTGGAAGTCCCTAAAGTCACAGTAATTGTGAACGAGAGTTCTCATCGCGTATACATTACGGGAAGAGTGCCCAATCCCGGTCAATATCCGTTGAACAAGGATCTTACGGTACTCGAAGCCCTTACCCTGGCCGGCGGTCCGAGCGAATGGGCCGATTCCAATGGTATAGTCATCATGCGGCGGGTCGGGGGTGAAGTAAAACGTATTCCGTTTGAGTACAAGAAGGTAGTTTCCGGGAAAAAACTGGGACAGAATGTATACCTGCAGCCCAATGACACGATTATCGTGCCCTAAGAGGTTTGTAACCGTTCACGGTTGTCCGTTCACCGTTGTCCGAAAAACCTGAAAAGCTGTTTTCTTCGTGAGTACTCAATGGCAACCGTGTCTTCCATCATTCGGCGGCAATTGTTCCCTGCAACGGGCAAAAAACGTCTTGCTCGGTCAACGGTCAACGGTGAACGATTACTAAGAGGTCTCAAAGCTATGCGAACGCTGAAGCAGATCGGAATCGTATTCCTGCTTTGTCTCTTTGGGTCAAATGCCTTTGCAGAGTGCCGGTACGATTTTGTCCCCGGCCTCTCCGTCGTGGGAACTTATGACGATAATATCTTTCTCGGGCCTGCAAACGAGATCTCCGATTTCACAACCGCTCTTTCACCGCTTGCCTCGTTCAACGTCCAGTGTGCAACCACGGGCGTCAGCCTGAGTTACCAGCCCGCATTTGTCTTTTACAGGCGATACACCGAATACGATACTATACGTCACAGCGCCGGTCTAAATGCCTTTTATCAGGCGGGCGCCTATACCCGTGTCGAGTTGCAGGACAATTTCTACCGCACCGAGGAATCCCGGGAGCCGCTCGAAACCATATATGCCACGCGGCGGGATCGAAACCCCTACTTTCGAAACACCTGCGTTGTGAAGCTCTCGCATCAGTTTGGCCCCAAAGACAACCTTTTTGCAGGCTACGATGACAACCATCTTGAAAACAAGGACCCCCTGGTTGAAGATGTCAGAATCCAGACCCCCTTCTTTGGTCTGGCCTACTGGTTTGACGTCAAAAACGGGTTGGATCTGAACGTCCGTTATTCAATCAGCGATTACGACCGGAGCCCTGATTTTAAACAAAACAACGAAAGCCTGCGGCTTACTCATTTGCTCACTGAAAGCAGCAGCATCTCTCTGGACTACAACCATACCGGCATTGATTATAAACCCGGCCGTGACGATTATGAAGTGCATGGCGGAAACGCTTCATACAGCACGACCGTATGGCAATATTACAGGCTGGGCGCCGGTATCGGGTATTATGCCCACAGACCGGAACAGGGAGACACCACCAGCGGGGTCACTTACAATGCCGATTTTGGACGGGGAGGTATCGAGTTCGGTCGAGCCACCCTGGCTTTCGGGCTACAGAACGGCTACCGTCAGGAATTCGCCGATGCCGAGAATTCCGGTTTTGTGAACTTCTGGTCAAGCAACGGGAGCATCACGTACCTGGTGACGGAAGACCTGACTGCGAGCGCAGGATTGAGCCACAGGCGGGATGAATTCACCGAACAGGCCGGTCGAAAAGACACCGTCTGGACAGGCTCGGCAGGCATTGTTTATAACACCGGGCGCTGGCTGGCGCTTTCCATCAATGGGCAGCATATGGAGCGTGATTCCAGCATAAGCACCGAAGACTATGACGATAACAGGGTCATAGTCGCAATTTCTGTTCGAGACAGAATGAGGTAGCTTTGCGGCTGGGAGGCTGGAAAGCCAGGAGGCTTGAAGGTGGGAAAAGACAGAAGATACGAAGACGCGAAGCGAAACGGCATTCCAGCTTCCCAGCCTCCTGGCCTCCCAGCCTTCGTGCTTCCTAGCTTCCCAGCCTCCCAGCTCACATAAAGGAACTATATGAAACAGCAGCAGGAAAAAATTGAATTTTCGCGTCTTTTCGACGTCTTGCGGCGAAGAAAATGGTATGTCATCCCCGCGTTTTTTCTCACGTGCATCGCCGGGTTGACATATTGCCTGACCACGCCTCCGGTCTACCGGGCCTCCACCCTGATAGCCGTGGACAGGCAAAAAGTGCCGGAGTCTTTTGTCAGTCCTACGGTTACTGCGGGTATTGATGAAAGGATTCAGTCGATCGGCGAGGAGATAATGAGTCGTACCAACCTGGAACGAGTCATAACCCGGCTCAATCTCTATCCGGAAGACCGCAGGCGGCAACTGCCCATGGAACTGATCGTGGAAAAGATGAGGAAAAGCATCCATGTCGATCTCTCCAAAAAGGGTACGGCATTTACGATCAGCTTTGAGGCTACAAATCCCACGCTGGTGGCCCCGGTATCAAATCTTCTCGCCTCCATGTTCATGGAAGAACACCTGAAGTTACGCGAGGAACGCGCGAAAGGGACAACCGAATTTCTGGCGAATGAATTGCAGCAGATGGAATCGCAGTTGAAGGAACGCGAGGCGGCGGTCAGCCGTTACAAAATGGCCCACATGGGACAACTGCCGACGCAAAGCCAGGCCACTCTTGCCGTACTCGAGCGCCTGCAGCAGCAACACGAAGGAGTCCAGGAAAGCATCAGGCGCGCCCAGGAGTCCAAGATCCTTATCCAGCAGCAAATGCAGCTTGCCGGTTCCAGCAATCTTGTTCAGATCCTTGAGGATGAACCTGCCGGCGATTCCTCAGTTGAACAACTGAAGCAGCATCTGGCTGCTCTGGAAACAAAGTATAAGCCTGATCATCCTGATGTCTTAAAAGCAAAGAAAATGATCGAAAAACGGGAGAAACAACTGGCTGAAGAGGCCGCCGCCGGGGGCCAGCCTAAAGAGACGGAGAAAGCGGCTGATGGCAACCCTATGGAGAGTGCCTTCCGCAGTCAGCTTGCCGGCATCGATATGGAGATACGAACTCTTAAGGATGAGGCTGCCGGCCTGAAAGCGAAGACATCTTCATACCAGGGCAGGATAGAGAATATGCCCCGGCGTGAACAGGAAATGACCGATCTTGAGCGGGACTATAACAATCTAACCGACAACTATCAGAAACTCCTTGCCAAAAAGCTCGAGGCGGAGCGGGCGGAAAACCTTGAAAGAAAGCAGAAGGGCGAGCAGTTTCGGATACTGGATCCCGCGCGGGAACCGGAATTGCCGTTCAAGCCCGATATTCCCAGGGTATTGGCCATGGCATTCCTGGGGGCGCTGGGTGCATCTGTGGGATTGGCCTTTGGCCGGGAATA
The DNA here is from genome assembly GCA_043806955.1 of Pseudomonadota bacterium. Lineage (GTDB taxonomy): Bacteria > Desulfobacterota > QYQD01 > QYQD01 > JAZDGK01 > JAZDGK01. The sequence continues at coordinate 10,141 of JAZDGK010000250.1, forward strand.
TATCGATAAGTCTTTGTATCATGTAGAGGATGTGGAATCATTGCTGAAATTGCCCGTCCTCGCCCGGATCCCCGAGGTGACGACGCCGGACGATATCAAAAAGCGCAGGACCAAAAGGATTGTTGCGTTTGGCGCTGTTGTCCTTGGCCTGGCAACGGTTTCGATCCTCCTGTTTGGGATAATAACGAAATATCCCGGATTGATGATATCGGCGTAAAAGGCTGGGAGGCGGGGAAGCTGGGAGGCAAGAAGGCCGGAGTGCTTGGCGACCAAACATAAACGGCCGCCCAAACCATCCCACCTTCCGGCATTCCGGCATCCCGGCATCCTGGCATCCCAGCTTCCCAGCTTTCTAGCAGCGAAGCCTTGAAAGGAGCAAATCATGGCCGAAACACACGGCGCCTTATCTAAGTCTGAAGCGGAAGGGGTGAACGAGACCGAAACCCTGCCCCATGTAGATATCACCGGCAATCTCGATGAACGACTGATGACTGTAAAGGATCCGTACTCCTTTGCCACCGAACAGTTCAAGATCCTCCGTTCCCGTCTCTTATATCCCATTGACGGCCGCGTACGAAGGACCATCATGGTCACCAGCGCCATGCAGGGTGAAGGCAAATCCCTGGTTGCCGCAAATCTGGCCATAAGCATTGCACAGGGAATAAAAGAACACGTTTTGCTCGTCGATTGCGATATCCGTATCCCCGGACAACACATTTTGTTCCGTGTCCCCGGAGAAAGGGGGCTGAGCGACTACCTGTCCCGGGATGTGGCTTTGAACGATCTTCTGGTCAAGACGGCAGTGGACAAGCTCACACTGCTCCCAGGAGGCAAACCGCCCGACAATCCTGCCGAACTCCTGTCGGCAGAGAAAATGAACCAGCTTATAGACGAGGTCAAGAATCGTTACGATGACCGGTTCATAATCTTTGATGCAACGCCGGCCGAGATAACCGCTGAAGTTTCCGTCCTTGCAAAACAGGTGGACGGTATTCTACTGGTCATAAAACGAGGATATACCGATCGTGATATGATCCAGCGAACGGTCGCCATCCTGGATAGAGAAAAGATACTGGGCGTAGTCTTTAACAAGGATGCCGGAATTCCTAAAAAATACGATTATTACTATGACTATTACAAGGGTTCCAAGCGCCGGCGAACCAAATGACAAACTGGAACGCTAGAAAGCGAGAAAGCTGGGAGGCGAGTAGGCGGGGAAGCTGGAACACTGAAGGGGAAGACCGGAGCTATGACTATCGGAAGATGGGAAGGTACGGCGTTTCACGCCTCAAAAGCTTTGATGCCGGCTTTCTGGCATCCTAGCTTCCCAGCATCCTGGCATCCCAGCTTCCCAGCATCCTGGCATCCTGGCATCTTATTGGTGAATCGTGTTCACAGGTATTAACGCACTAACCATCGACGTGGAGGATTACTTCCAGGTCCATGCCTTTTCCAGGACCGTAAGAATTGAGGATTGGCCCCGGTATGAGTGCCGGGTGGAGCAAAATACACAAAAAATCCTGGGCATACTGTCGGAATCCGGTATCCGCGCAACATTTTTTATCCTAGGGTGGATAGCCGAGAGATATCCTGGGCTGGTGAAAATGATAGCTGAACAGGGGCACGAGATTGCGAGCCACGGCTATCGCCATGAACTTGTAGGCAATCAGACACCGGATCAGTTTCGAACGGATGTGGCTAAAACGAAACAAGTCCTCGAAGGCGTAACCGGCGGAGAGATCATGGGCTACCGGGCCTCTACATATTCCATTACAAAAGAGACATCCTGGGCACTCCAAGTCCTGGCAGAGGAAGGCCACAAGTACGATTCGAGTATCTTTCCGGTGCTCCATGACGTCTATGGGTTTCCCGAGGCGCCACGGTTTCCGTTTAGAGTCAACTTTAACGGTCACGCGAACAATCCCTTCCCCGGCCCTCCGTCCAAGGCTCCCTCTCCCTCGATGGGAGAGGCTCGGGGCGAGGGAGGTCTCTGGGAGTTTCCCATCTCCACCGTCCGTGTCCTTGGGCAGAACCTTCCCGTGGCCGGAGGCGGGTATTTCCGTCTTTTCCCGTACTGGTTAACCAGGACGTCTCTAAAACATATTAATGATGCCGAAGGCCATGCCTTCATATTTTACGTGCACCCGTGGGAATTCGACCCGGGGCAGCCAAGGGTTGAGGGTGCTCCGGTCAAGGCCAGGTTTCGGCACTATCTAAATCTCGCAAAGGTCGAAGATCGTTTTCGCAGACTGCTTCACGATTTCAAATTCGCCCCGGTCAGGGATCTGATTCAGGAACGAGAAAATGCTGGGAAGCCTGGAGGCCAGGAAGCCAGGAGGCCGGAAGGCAAACAGCTCTGAAGCTGGGACGCTTCTGGCATCCCAGCCTCCCAGCGTCCTAGCATCCCAGCTTCCTAGCTTCCTAGCTTCCTAGCTTCCTAGCTTCCTAGCTTCCTAGCTGGTCTATTTTATGTCAAACATTCGTATCGCGATCATATCCGTCCTCTTGGCCGTTACGGCGACCGTATTCCATTTCTATGTGGGAAAGGTGGCCGACGTCCCTGTAAAGAAACCCCTCAGCATATTTCCCAGGGAGATAGGCAACTGGAGATGGGTCAATGAGAGTTCTCTGGATAGCGCGGTAATCAGAAAGCTCGGGCTCGACGACTACATTCAGTATGATTACGTCCGAAACCGTGACGAATCACTGAACCTTTATGTCAGCTATTTTACGCGGACAGGAAGCCTTGGAAAAGGCTATCACTCCCCCAAAAACTGCATGCCCGGCGCGGGCTGGGACGTCATAGATTCGCAGCCGCTGGAACTTAAGATAAGTCGCTCCGAACCTGCAACCGCCAGAATCAACATGATGATCATGCAGAAAGGGGCGGACAGACAGATTGTATTCTACTGGTATCAATGCCGTGGCCGGATCATTTATTCTGAATATATGGAGAAGATTTATCTGGTACTCGACTCAATGTTCAAACAAAGGTCCGACGGGGCTTTCATCCGAATCATAGCCCCGGTAACAGACGGCAGGCAGGCAGAACCGGTTGAATACCTGAAGGACTTCACGTCCCACCTGATCCCGGTGCTGGAGGAGTATCTGCCGGGAGCGTGACTGAAACGCTTCGCGGCTGGAAGGCTCGTAGGCCGGGATGCTGGGATGCTGAAAAGATAGAGGCTGGGAAGGTGCGAAGGTGGGACACAGCAAAAGATCGTTTGTTTAGTTCATTAGGTTTGTTTGGTTTGTTTTGTTTTGTTTCTCTTTTCTGGAGTTTCTGAACATCTGACCAGATAAACCAAACAAACTTAAGAAACCAAATGAAGCAAACGAACCAGACAACCTAAATAAACCAAATAAACTTAATGAACAAAATAAACCAGATAAACCAAACAAACTAAAATGGCTATCGTTCTTGAAAAAAACCGAACCATCATGATCCAGCTTGGCTTGATTTTCGTCTTCTTTGCACTGCTATACTATCCCGTCTGTGCCGATATGATGGCAGACTGGGCAACCGACGAGAAGTATTCTCATGGTTATTTGATCCCGGCAATAGCGGGATATATGATATGGACGCTAAGGAAAGATCTGAAAAAGATCGATCCGGCTCCGAGTAATCTGGGGCTGGCCATCCTCATTCTAGGTCTGTTGCAGGTCATTGCGGCCAGAGTGGGTTCCGAACTTTTCCTGCAAAGAACTTCAATGATAGTGGTTGCATTTGGGATCTCGCTCTTCCTCGCGGGAGGGATGTTCACAAGAAAGATCTCCTTTCCCCTGGCCTACTTGCTTTTGATGATTCCTGTTCCCGCTATTATCTGGGACAAATTTGCCTTTCCCATGAAGCTCTTTGCCTCATACGTAACAGCCCACATCATGCACACAATCGGCATACCCGTCTTGAGGGAAGGCAACATTCTGAATCTCGGCAATGTCACACTTGAGGTCGCAGATGCCTGTTCCGGTCTCAGGTATCTGACTTCCCTTTTTGCCTTGAGCGCCGCTCTCGCATTCCTTACGACAAACACCAAGGTTAGAAAATGGCTCTTGTTCTTTTCGGCCATCCCCATAGCCATTCTCGGTAATATTTTGAGACTGACGGTCACTGCCGTACTGGCCGGCAAATATGGCGAAAAGGCTATCGAGGGCTTTTTGCATGAATTCTGTGGATGGCTCGTATTCCTTGCTGTCGTGGCCATGTTGCTGGGAGCCAATTGGCTCCTCTCAGGCGGACGGGAAAAGACAGAAGGGGGGAGGCTTCGCAGCTAGGAGGCTGGTAAGCTGGGAGGCTGGAAAGCGTGAAGAAATAGAATAGAACGTAGGAATGTATCGCGGGAATCTGCGTCTAAGATTCCGATTGGGCTTCTTGCTTCTGTGTGCTCTCTGCGGTCAGAGATGTGAATTTCTTGGTCTCTTGGTCTCTTTGTGGTATTAGGGTGTCTTAAGATCCGTAACACAATGAATTATCGCGGCAGTGTCTGCCGCGACAGGGGCGGAGCCTGCCCAATTTAGGCTGGAAGGCTAGAAAGCTGGGAAGCGAGGAAGCTCGGAAAACGAGTGGAGACCGGCCTCCTGGCATCCCAGCCTCCCAGCCTCCCAGCGCCTTTGCATTGGAGCCTTGCTTGAGTACTGCAACGTCAGCACGTTTTGAAGGCCCTGCTGCCGGGTGCCGCACAAGATTAATCAGTGCGGCTGATCACGCCATCTGGGATGAATTTGTCATGAATCACCCGGAAGGGACGTTTTTTCACCTGATCGGATGGAAGAACGTAATCGAATCAACCTTCCGGTACAGGAGCTATTACATTATCGCAGAGGAACAAGACAGGATCAATGCAGTCTTGCCCTTTTTTGCCGTCAAGAGTCGTTTGTTCGGGAGCAGCCTGGTATCCATGGCTTTCGGGGCTTATGGGGGCGTCCTGACCCTCGATGAAAATGCCGTTTCTCCTTTGATGGAAAAGGCTCAGGAAATAACAAAGCAGGAGAACCTCGATTATTTCGAATTGAGGAATCTATATCGGCAGGAGGCGGATCTGCCGGTTAAGGACCTGTATTACGTTTTCCGTCGTGAAATCCTCCCGACCGTCGAAGAAAACCTTCAGGCCATTCCTCGCAAGGCCAGGCGGATGATAAGAGCAGGACGTGACAAATACCAACTCCGCTCGGATATCGGCAGAGAAGCCCTGCTCCCGGAGTTTTACGAAATTTACGCACGCAGCGTCCATCAGTTGGGAAGTCCGGTCTACCCAAAGGCATTATTCGCCAATCTCCTCAGGGAATTCAAAGAGGACGGTGAGATCTTGCTGGTAAGGACACCGGAGAACAAGGCGATAGCCGGGGTAATGAGCTTCTTTTACAGGGATGAGATTCTGCCGTACTATGCCGGTTCTCTCCCCGAAGGGAAAGAGATGGCGGCCAACGATTTCATGTACTGGGCTCTGATGGAGTATGCCTGCGAAAAAGGTTATAAGATCTTTGACTTCGGACGAAGCAAAAAAGACACCGGCTCTTTTGATTTTAAACGGCACTGGGGGTTTGAGCCCAGGCCGCTATGCTATCAGTATTATCTTCACCACCTGAAGAGTATTCCCAATATCAGCCCGGTTAATCCCAAATATCAGGCACGCATCGAGTTGTGGAAAAAACTGCCCCTGCCGGTCACCAAGGTTCTGGGACCACTGATAGTAAAACAAATTCCCTGAATAATCTCACCACAGAGGACACAGCGGGCACAGCCGCAACCAGACAAAAAGGAGCTCACCGCAAAGGCGCAAAGTACGCAAAGGGAGTTTTTTCTTTCCGAGGACATGAAGCAAACATACCTGCTCGCCGCCACCAGGCTTATAGGATAATTCATAGATGGCCGGTCGGCTGCTTTTGCTTTCCGGTTTCTCCCCGGAAAGCAAAATGGAAAAACTCTCCGCGCACTCTGCGTCTTGAGCGACCAACGGGAGCGAGCGGTGACGAAATGCAAGTACCAAATGGCCAAGATGCTGGTCGGTGACGAGTTTCATTCCCGTTGGAATCACTTATGGCCGCTCGTTGCAGCGTACATGTTCCTGATTTTCGGGCTATCGGCCATCCCCGATCACGGGAGGTCTTCACCGGGCTTTCTCTCTTGGATATCCCCAAATCTGCAAAATCTCCTTCATATACCGGAATTCGGCGTCCTTGCTTTCTTATGGATGAAGATCTTTTGCCGGAGAGGAACCTCATTGCCAAAAGCCGGTCTCTGGGCCATACTTATATCGGTTTCTTACGGTTTCCTGGATGAGTTCCATCAGCTCTTCGTCCCAGGCCGTTATGCTTCAGCCGGAGACTTCCTTTTTGACACGACCGGCGTCCTCCTGGGGATTGCCGCATTCAGCTTGATAAGTCGAGTTTCACGGGAAGCCCGGAAAGGATAAATATTGCGATGTTGGGAAGATGGGCAGGTGAGATCGGAAGTCAGATGTTTTGTTTATTTTGTCTATTTGGTTTGTCTTGTTTCTTTTGTTCTTTAGAGTCTCTGGACACCCAAACCTGACAAACTATAGTTCCGGTCAAATGACTTGAGCGGTTGAGGACAAATTCTGGAGCGAAGATGTTCTGCAAGATGATCACGGTGAGTATCAATTCATGTGACCGGAACTATAAATAAACCAAACATAACTACTCAGGTTCAAAGTTCCAAGGTTCACGGTTCAAGGTTAGAGACCGATGAAGATTGAACGGGCTGAAGATATTGAGGCATGGCAATGGCACTTGAGTTGACGCGAAAAGTGTACAGACTGGCGAAGAAACTAAAGCTATCTCAACAAAGATGAAGAACTCAAAGCGACTAACCGTGAACCGTGAACTGTGAACCGAATAACCTGAGTAGTTAC
>JAZDGK010000251.1:0-6999 GCA_043806955.1 Pseudomonadota bacterium
ATCGCCACAAAGATTAAATATCTCTTTGATTTCATTCCCGTCTCTGATGGGTTACGCACTGCTCAACCCAACCTACGTGTAGCTCCAGCGGAGAATTCGCAGGTTGGCTTGAGTAACGCAAAACCCAACAAGGATTGGTTCCGCTCGAAACACCATGAGCACTATTTCGACAGCACATTCAGAATAGTATCGACATTGGAAAGATGTTTTCCCGATGGAAATTCTCTCTTGTACTGTAACAACCTTTCTGTTGCCTGTTCCTTAAAGCCGAGTTCATAGAGAGTCATGCCGGTGAGGTAGAGCGTTGTTTCCCTTTGCGGGACTCTGGGGTACTCCTCCAGGATCAAGAGATATTCAGCCAGCGCCGCCTCCGGATTCCTCAAGAATCTCGAATACACGGCCGCCCGTTCCATTCGCGCATCGCTCCTTATCTCCGGATTATCACTCAGATCCAGGGCTATCTGGAATACGTGCAGGGCCTCTTCATGCTTGCCGGAATCGGACAGATAGTGCCCGTGGTTAATGTTCCATCTGGCGATTATGTGCGGCAGACTGCCCGACAAATCCCAATCCGCAGGGGGGTCGGCCGCGGTTATGGCCTCGAAACCCTTCTTTGCCTCGGAAAGAGGGGTATCAGGTTCGATCTTAACCGGATCTGTAGGCGCATAGCCTCTGGTATTCTGTACCATGGTATCCGCCTCCAGTTTTTTTCCCTGTCCTCCATCCCCGGAAAGCTCCGCAGTGCCTTCGTTTCCAAAACAGACATTGGCCGGGCCCTGTGTCATCATCATGAATTCCGTACCCTTGATCCCGGCAACGGCCGTGGGACTTTTGATTCTGTAATTCACTCTCTCTCCAGCAAGTCTAATAACGGAAGCCCTCAGCTTCCCTTGAGCCATCTTGAAAATTCCGCTCTTTCTATTCTTCCTGACAAGAAAATCGCTTATCTCGATCTCGGTGTTGTTCGCCAGGGTCAGTTTGCTTCCATCCAGCAACAGAAGTACGGCCCAGCCGCTCCCGCCGGTTTTTATCCAGAATCCTTTCTCCAGACCCAGGTCTTTTTGTGCGGGCCGATACGGCACATTGTCTCGCTCGCGATAAGAAACATCCCCGCGCATGTCGGCTATTCTGCCGGCAGGAACTCCTTCGGCATTACCGCTCACCACCCCGGCCAGGACCAGAAACAACGCCAGCAAAGCCACCGCCTTCACCCGCTCCGGGAACGCCATATGCCCTCCTTTTCGTTCACCGACTCATCGGACAACGGTGAACGGATAACGGACAACATTTATCTTAAACCCTTCACCTTGAAAACAAAGTCATAATTCTGTATATCCTGCCACTCATACCCCTTGAGGGTTGAACGTGTATCGTCGCAGTCACCATAAGGACTTCCCGGGATATAAAACCAGTTGATTATGACTTCGCCGGAATGCCGGAGAATCACCCAGTACCTGCCCGGTTGGAGCTTGGCAGGACTCGCATCCGAAGAAAACTTGAAGTCCACCCAATAGTACCCGGGCCGTCTGGGTATGCTTTCCAGGAAGACGGGCCTTGAGCGCAATCCGGACAATTCCGGCCGCCCTTCTCTGTCGGCCACCAGATCGACATATACCGTACCGTCGCCCCCGAATTTTCGCAGAGCCAAAGAGACGCTCTGTACGGACAAATCCTTGTCGACCTCAAATGCCTGAGCATAGACATGGCGCGATGTTACATATTCGGCCGTTTCTTTGTCAAGTATCTTCACGCCCTTATCGCCGACGACCTTATACAGGTTCACGAGGTTCGGAAATTCCATATTCCCGAACTCGACCACCTTGGCCGCGGGCTCAGGCCGTATATCCTTTGCTTCCGGCGGCTTTACCTTGTCCTTCGGGGCTGTTGGCTCTTCTTGTATCGGATCTTTGGGCTTGTCGCTTGACCCCGGTTCGGGATGCGGCTTCGGTACGGGTACAGGCACCGGTCCCGGTGCGCCCGGAGGCGGCTCCGGGACATCAGGGGCCTTTGCCGGTATGCCGGAGCTCGCCAGCAGATTATTGCTCAGCAGATAGGCCCTGGGGGAAGAATCGGAGTGATGGGCCTTTACAGAAACAGTGTCATCCAGGAAACTTGCATCGAAGACTTCATCGTATTCAGGTAGATATGGCGCTGCCCGCCACGAATCGTTTATGTCCCTGGAGTCGAGGCCGTGCGTCTGCTTGATGTGCCTGGAAGAGGTGAACTGTTTTGATTGCTGCGGGTCATAGGAGAGCCAGCCGAGGTCGGGAAAGTAGACCTCCATCCACGCATGTCCACCCTGGCCCATACTCTGTACGAGAGAGTCCTTCTTGTCCAAAGGGATCTTCCAGGGCTCTTTCAGGCTTATCCCCCCACTATCCTGGCAGGAATACCGGCCGCCCGCAACAGGGCCATGCAAAGATGCGCGAAGTTTTGACAGTTTCCCGAGCTCGTTTTCAGAGTATACACGGCATCATACCGGGCGGGGTTGTAGGTATATTTAATACTGTCCGCCACGTAGTTTATTATCGACGTAACCGCTGCATATTCGGTTGGACTATTGCCGGTCAATTCCCTGGAAAGGGACAGTATCTCCGGATCATTTTTTTGCACCAGTTCGGTTGCCTTGAGATATAGCCTCTCTCCTTGAGGGACAGGCTCTATCGGGAAAGGGGTGTTGCTCTCCATGGCTGAAAGGCCGGCTGTGATATGCGTACTGAAACTGATGCTCACCCGGGCATCTTTGTTCAGCCTGTTCCATGTCGCATTCTTAAAACGATTGCCGTACGCATCGGTCTCGTCTTTTATCTCGTCAGGCTCGGGATCGAATCCAACTGTGAGCTCTTTAATCTCCTGGCTCACGGCCCGGTTCTTAAAAGCAGCAGGAAGCGCAAATATGAAACTCAACTTGGAAAGCGGCTTTTTTACGCTGAAGCCCATTCGCTGTTTCATGGCTATGTTGCTGTCCAGTGAGCCCTCCAGCACGATTGTCCGGGCGTATCCGTAATCGGAGGCGATCGCCAGGATAAAAGCGAGCGCAAAGAACCCGGGAATCCATTTTGCTCTCATAATTCCCCCACGTCGTAAGAGGCATGAGTAACTCTTCGGCCGGATGATAGCTTAATTGACCGTGAAGGGAAAGCCCTTTCCGGGATCCCCTGTTTGCCAATCTCCTTGACCCTCTGAGGTTTCAAGTTATAATGCGAGCTAACGTTGATGGTCTCGTAAAAAGTCGTCACTCCGGTGAAAACCGGAGTCCAGCTCCCCCGTAACTACTTGAATAGACTGGATTCCGGCTTCTGCCGGAATGACAAAAAGGAGTACTTTTCGACTTCTTACGAACTCATCAACGTTCACTGTTCACCGACAAAATGCGATTTGTTTCAAAATCTCATATATACTGAACCTCTTTCAAAATGTTCAATTTTGGCCAAGGTCAAGGAAGGCGAAGATTTTAACCTTTCAAGGCTGGAAGGCTTGAAGGCTGGGACGCTGGGAAGCCGGAGGGCTGCGAGCCAACCCCAACGATTCAGCTTTCTGGCCTCCCAGCTTCCTAGCTTCCCAGCCTGGTGAGGATTAGAATCTGAGCCTGACGCAGAGATCGGCCAAAAGAGGACGTTTTGCAAAGGGCTCTACTCACTTTGGACAACTTATGGAAAAAAAGCGCGTTCGTTTTCTGCCCGATGGCAAAGAGATTCTGGTAGCAGAAGGAGAAAACCTGCTCAAGGCCGCAATGATGGCCGGAGTCCATATTAATGCATCCTGCGGCGGCGCCGGCCTTTGCGGGCGGTGCGGAGTCAGAATTGAAAATGGGGATGTCGCCGGTGATGTCGGCGAGAATGGGCTTTTTCAGGCATGCAAAACCTTCGTCCATCAAGACCTTGAGGTTCTCATTCCGGTTGTCTCGCATCTTGATCGCCGGGCGCTTGCGCGCAAGCTTCCTTCCGCAGGGATTTCGATGGCGCGGGCAGCAGACGGCGAAGGGCTTTTGCTCTCACGTCCCTTTTCGCCTGCCGCGCAGAAGAAATTTCTCGAACTCTCTCCGCCCAGCTCGCGAGATAACGTGAGCGATCTCGAACGCCTCAAACGAGGGCTCAGGGTGGGCTTCGGCCTGAACGAAGTGGAAATCGATCCCGCACTTGTGGTCAAGCTGCCGCACGTTCTGCGGCAGAAGAATTGGGCGGTTACCGTGACCCTGCGATATGACCCGCCAAGACCGGCCTTGATCATTGATATGGATCCGGGCGATACCAGGGCCGACGACTATGCCGTAGCCATTGATGTAGGCACAACTACACTCTGTTCGTATCTGATAGATTTGAATACCGGCGATATCGTCAATGAGGCTTCGGATTACAACCCTCAAATAGGCTTCGGAGATGATGTCATATCGCGAATCGTCTTCTCCCAAAAGGGCGACGGCCTGAAAATCCTCCAGAATAAGGTGGTGGAGAAACTGAACGGTTTGCTCCGGGAGTTGATCGAGGGGGTCTCCGCCTCAAAAGATAGTATCTATTATATATCCGTGGCCGGCAATACGACAATGAGCCATTTGTTGCTCGGGCTTGACCCGAAGTACCTTCGGGAAGCGCCTTATACACCGGTAGTCAGATCGTACCCGCGACTGCGGGCAAGACAGATCGGCCTTGAGGTCAATCGAAGCGTCTCTCTCGATGTATTCCCCAGCGTTGCCAGTTACGTGGGCGGCGACATAGTTGCCGGCGTAATGGCCTCAGGCCTTTCCGAAAGACAGGAGCTTACTCTATACATAGATATCGGGACCAACGGTGAAATTGTGCTCGGAAACAGGGAGTGGCTGGTTTGCGCCTCATGCTCGGCCGGCCCCGCGTTTGAAGGCGGTGGGATCAAACACGGACTCCGGGCTATGCCCGGTGCAATTGAGGCTGTGCACATACACCCGGAAACGCTTGAGCCCATGGCGATCACCATTGGAATGGCCAAGGCCAAAGGTATTTGCGGTTCCGGCTTGATAAGTTTCGTCGCCGGCCTGATGGAATCATGCCTGATCGATCAGCAGGGGAAGTTCCACCGTGATTCCGGGACAGAGCGCATACGGGAGGGGCGTGACGGCTATGAGTATCTGGTGGTCAGCGCAGAGAATACTGCAACGGGCGAGGACATAGTACTTACGGAAGTCGATATCGAGAATCTCCTCCGCGCCAAGGGGGCCATGTTTGCCGGATATCTCACGCTTGCCGAAGCCGTGGGCCACAGCATTTCCGATATAGAACGCGTTCTGATTGCCGGTTCTTTCGGGAGCTTTCTCGATATTGAACAGGCGGTTACCATCGGCCTCCTTCCGGACCTCCCCAGGGACCGCTTCTTCTATGTCGGCAACGGCTCGCTCCTCGGGGCGAAAGCCGCAATAACTTCGGTGGAAGTCATGGAAGACCGCGAAAGAATCGCCGGTATGATGACGAATTTTGAGCTGAGCGACAATCCCCGTTTTATGGAGCATTACGTATCCTCGCTCTTTCTGCCCCATACGGACCGCCAGTTGTTTCCGTCGGTGTGGCAAAGGGTGAACTGTAAAGAGAGATATGCACGGAAGAATGGGGTGATGGAATAATGGGCAACAGAATGAGTTCTGGGTTCACAGTTCAAAGTTCAGGGTTAAAGGACCGTGAACCTGGAACTCCGAACCAAAACTTCACAATTCGAAATTCCTTGTTCGATATTCGGTATTCGAATTATGATGAGTTCGTAAAAAATCGAAAAATACTGCTTCTTGTCATTCCAGTGGAAGCCGGAATCCAGGGTATTCAGGTAGTTAGGGGGAATGTGGACTCCGGTTTTCACCGGAGTGACGACTTTTTGCGAGACCATCAATTGTGAGGATTCCATTTTGGGAGAAGAGGATGGACAGGTCGAAAGCTTACATAATAGCTCTGGCAGGGAAGGGAGGAACTGGAAAGACCACGATATCAGCCCTCCTGGTCAAATATTTGGTGCATGAAGGACTGACGCCGATACTGGTCGTCGATGCCGATGCCAACGCCAATCTCAATGAGCTTCTGGGTCTGAGGGTAGAATCCACTCTCGGGCAGGTCAGGGACGAGATGAAGACGGCCGTTCCCACCGGCATGACCAAAGAGACATATATCGAGTATAAAATGCAGGAGGCCCTTATTGAGTCCAGGGGTTTCGATCTCCTCGTAATGGGTCAGCCGGAAGGGCCCGGCTGCTACTGCGCTGCAAACAATCTCCTGGCGAAATACCTTGAGGTGCTGGCCGGAAACTACCGAACCATTATCGTCGATAATGAGGCAGGCATGGAGCACCTGAGCCGCCTTAACCTGCGGGACATCGATCTGTTGATTTCCGTATCCGATCCCGGGCCAAGGGGGATAATGACCGCAAAGCGAATTTCGGAGCTCACTACTCATCTTGACGTCAATGTGGGTAAAAAAATACTGCTGGTAAACCGGGTCCCGGACGCGCTCGATCCTCTGTTGCGGGAAGAGATACAAGAAACCGGGCTCGTCTTGGGCGGCACGGTCAGGCAGGATCCGCTCATTCTCTCCTACGAGCTGAAAAAGGCCTCTTTGCTCGAGTTGCCCGATGATTCAGTAGCAGTAAAGGATGCAAAGGCCATCTTTGATGCGGTAATCACAGCATAGACAGCCCTGAAGAGTCCTTTTACACAAATGGACGCACGGAGCCTGTCGGACTTCGGGATCCGGAACATGCTAATATACCGTGCATAGGTCAATTTCCAATGTCGAATGTCCAATACTCAATGTCCAAGGAATTTACTCCTAATTGGAAATTGGTTATTGAGCATTGGACATTGGAAATTAATCCTAAAATGGTATGATTGAAACTTCTAAGTCCCCCAGGAGGCTGTCCGAGAACTGATGATCTACTGCGGAAAGCGGGATGACGGCCCAAATATCCCCGGATTTTCGGGCTATAGGTCTTGTCGGCTAGAAGCTTGAAGGCCAGGAGGCTGGGAGGCCAGAGCCGTGCTCTCGCGGC
>JAZDGK010000252.1:0-10557 GCA_043806955.1 Pseudomonadota bacterium
ACTTGAGTATGTTTCAGCCTTTTTCTCCCACCATTTTTCAGTACGAAACCTTCTCAAAGAAATTTTAACAGTAATTAATGTTATGATGACTGGGATAATAAATATTTTTGCTATTTACGAAATATTCATTTTTCCCCTCTAAAAGCAGCCCTATTTTTCCTTATTACTATCATCCTTTAACGCTTCGCCTAATTGCAATACTATCTCTGAGTGTTCTAATATTACTTCAAATGGTGACATTTTTAATAGATCATCAATATCTGAGGAATTCGTAAAACGTTTGAAAATGCGGCTTTTTGTCATTCCGGCGAAAGCCGGAATCCAATTTTTTCAATTCGTTACAAATTCCCTGGACTCCGGTTTTCACCGGAGTGACGACTTTCTACGAATCCATCATCTATGTTCATTCGCGCAAATCCGTGGCAAGACAAACTGCCTCCGAGGCTTTTAACTCTCGAATCCGCGGCCGTTTCTCGGCCAGGGTTTTGAGTGTCATTACAATCAGCGGCAGTTCACGCCTGACGCCCTCTTCGCGGATCTTCTGAAAAAGCTTATTCGATGCGCCCTCTTCAGCCATAATCTGTTGCAGGCTGCGGGTGTTGAGCTTCTCTTCAAGCTCGTCCCACAGCTCGTCAAATCCGCGGCCCCGGATCGGAAAGGTACAATAAGTTATGGGCGGGCCTTCGTCAAGGATTTCCGTAACCACGTGCATCATGATGCCTGTCTCAGCCGCTTTTTTCTCAATAAGCTGCCAGATAACTTCCTGCCACGTACCGGCAGGGCCGCCAGGCGCCGCGGGGTGGAGGTTTATTATCCCGTATCTGCGGCACATCTCCGGGCTTACGATGAGCATGTATCCGGCAAGCATGATAACATCATTCTTGAAAGGGCCGAGTCGGTCCATTACCGCCTGGTGATATGCGCTGCGCCATTCCTGCGTAGAGCGTTTTCGAAGGTCGGGCAGGAAGTCACGAGAGGATAGGGTAACGGCCTCGATCCCAAGTTCCCGCACAAGCGAGAGAAAACGGTCGGTTTCCGGATTTTCGCCGGGAGCGCGATTGCAAAAGAGATACTCGATCCCGGCCGGAATTAAACCGCTTTCCATGTTCCTGTGAGCCGCAAGCAACAAAGCCCTTGCCGCCTCGTCCCGGCCGGTAGAAAACCAACCCAGGAGGAATTGCGGATTGCGGATTGCGGATTGCGGATTGACAGATTCCTCTATCATGGTTCATTCTCCTGAGATTGCATTGTTGGCCCCAAACCGGGCCGTTCAGCGTTGACCGTCTACGATGGAGTTGAGCGGGTTCATTCGGTTTGTTTGGCTTATTCCGTCTTCCTGTTCGCTCGCGTATACTCCTGCGACTCGCAACTCACCATCTTTCTCCTACTCAGTACTAAGTACTTAGCGCTCAGTACTCTTTTTAATTCCGCAATCCGCAATTCGCAATCCGCAATTCACTCAGGTCTTTCCTTGTCGGGTACCTGCTCCGGCCCGGGCCGGTAATGCTTCTTGCCGCCATTTTTGTGGCGAAAAGAGCGCAGTCCCGCAGGGGTCGCTCCATCAAAAGGCCTGCCAGGAATGCGGCATCGTATACGTCCCCGGCACCCGTATTATCGACCACCTCGACAGATTCAGCGGGTATTTCGAGCTCTTCATCGCGAGAAAGGACGAAGGACCCTTTCCCTCCCCTTTTGCAGGCCACGATGGCCGGGCCGGGCTCAAGCAACTCCCGGGATCCGGCATGATAGTCCTTCCCGGTCAGTATCTGCACCTCGGTCTCGGTTACGAAGAGGATAAAGCACCTGCCAACCAGCGGAAGGATCGCGGAGAGGCCCTTTTCCGCGTAAAGCTGTCCGGGATCGAGGCTAAGCCTGACGCCCGGTCCCAATGCCTGAGCCATACGCACTTGTGCCACGAATGGTTTGTCACCGGCAAAAGATGAAAAGTGTGCAAATTGAGCTCTTGTGACCGCCTCCATGTCCTTCTTGCGAACGGAAGCCGTGTTGTTGGTATTCGGAAAGAGCAGGATGGAACGGTCTTTGTGCCGGTCTATCACAGAGATGCAAGCACCAGTTTTGCCTTGACGCTGTACGTGGCTGCAATCAACATTGGGCAGGGATTTGACCAGGAAGTCTCCGGCCTTGTCTTTGCCCACCTTCCCGATATAGCCTGTTTTGAAACCCATGCGGCCCAGGGCAAAAACTGTGTTCGCGGCCGATCCCCCACCGGACGTATTCATAAGTCTCGCATGCTGTTCCAGAAATGCCTTCGTCTCTTCAAAGAGCCTGTTTGGGAGAAATAGCTCCTGCCCGGGACTAATGTCCATGAGAGGCCCCAGAATCGAGAGATCCTCGATGGAGTAGATATAATCGAGATTGAGAGCACCGAAACCCACGACGTCAAAGGATTGCGGATTGCGGATCCCGTCGAATTTGCCGGCGGCATGACGGATTTCGGATTGCGGATTGTCTCCTTGGTGGATGCCCGATCTCCTGACTCCGGGCTGACTGCTGATGGCTGATAGCCGGCAGCTTGTTCTATTCGTGTGCATTCGCGTAATTCGTAGTTTCAAGGTTTAAATCTCACTGAATCATTGAATGGATTTGGACGTATTGTCAAGAAAAGTTTCTCCCTCCTCTCTATGCTATTGACCTGAGCCAAGACCTTCCCTTAGAATTTACTGTGGTGGTACGAGTTGCGGGTTTCAGAATGGCCAAGACACAAGAAAAGAGCATTCTTTCCTGTTTTCCTGCTTTCCTGATTGAATAGTTTTTTGCGTTGTTCTCATCACGGGCTATAGCTGGAGGTCAATGTGAATTGGTTAGTGGTGGCAGCATATTCTTTGACTGTTCTGATGATTTTTGGATTCGGTACCGGATACGGCCGGGCGGAGGAGAAGCTTGAAATCGCCGGTCCTGCGGCGGCTGCAAAGATCAGTGCCGAGGCGCTGGAAGAGCACAAGGTTCTGGTGTCCGTCCTTGATTCAGGCGGGAATCCCTTGCACGGTCTCAAGCCACAGGATTTTGTCCTGAAAAAGGGTCGAAAACAGGCGAGGATAAAGTCCGTCGAACAACTCACGAAAGAGAGAGATTTCGGACTCAATATCGTTCTGGTGATTGACAATTCGTTCTCGATGAAGGAACGGGAAGCGGTTGAACCGCTCCTCTCGGCACTGGACGAATTCCTTAAGATAGTGAAGCCGCTGGACAGCGTCTATGTCGTTACGTTCGACGACCGACGGAGAGTGACAGCAGGAAATGAGCGGGTCAATGTCAATGCTTTCTCTTCAAAGGACATGTCCGACGTGCAGGAATACGTTCGAGAAAGCTTCGATAAGCGATTGTGCGGCAGCACTTTTCTTTACGAAGGGATATTTACCGGCCTGACCATCCTCCGCCACATCCCGGATAAGGGCAACAAATTTCTCTTTGTCTTTTCCGACGGTGAGGACCTGAACAGCAGGCTGACGAAAGAACATATAGAGAACCTGGCCGGAGATCTGGGAAATCTATCCGTTTACGCAGTTGATTATATGCCGGTCCCGAATGTGGATCCATTTCTTAAAGGCCTTTCGGAAAGATATGGCGGGCACGTCTGGAAGGCCTCTTCCGCAGGGGAATTGCTCCCCGCGTTCAGGGCATTGAGCAGGATGCTGACCGAGAGATACGTCATTTCTTACGAGTTCCCAAAACCTGTGTATGGGACAATGGCAGTGGAACCCGCCGAACTGGAGCTTGAGGCGTATACCATGCTGGACGGGTCTCCGCTCTCGAGTTCCGTCTTCTTTGAGACGGGAAAAAGCGATTTATCGAAGAAATACATCCTCTTTGACAGTGGCGAGAAGGCGCACAAATTTGAGGAATCTTCCGTGAAGACTGCAATCGACCGTTACCGGCAGGTCCTGAACCTCGCAGGCCGGCTTCTGGACCGGAATCCCGGGGCAACGATCAGGATAGTCGGGTGCAATTCCGGGCAGGGTGTGGAAGAAGATGACCTGGATCTCTCTCGAAGGCGTGCCGAACGGGTGCGGAGCTATTTGAGGCATATATGGGGGATAGACCCTTCGCGTATGAAAACCGATGCCCGGAATCTGCCCGTCCAACATGCCGGGGGGGATATTCCGGGCGGCCGGGCCGAGAACCAGCGCGCCGAGATACTGTTTGATGATTCAGGTCTGGAGGCGGCCATGGCTGAAGAATTCATCGTGCCTGTTAACTGTGCTGAGATAAGGGTGAAACCGGAGATAACGGCTGAATACGGAATAGAAAACTGGACCCTGGCCTTATTCTCCGACAAGGAAGTAATCAGGGCGTATAAAGGATGCGGAGATCTCAAGCCCGAGTTTACATTCGCTGTGGCGGAACTTGGGAAAGCGAAGATCTCAAGTCTCGGGAAGCTCTACTCCTATTTAAAGGTTACCGACAATGCAGGGGAGATTCGAGAGATCAGTATCGAAGGCTGCCGCCTCAAGGTCTCGAAGAAACCGGTCATAGATGAATTGCTGGAGCCCCCCGGTGGTTCCCTTTTATTCCGGCCGGAGAAGGTGATCATTGAGGAGGTGTTGAGCATTGAAAGCTCTCCGCTCCTTAATGCGGTCTATTTCTCCGCCGGCAGGAGCGAGATCCCGAACCGGTATTTTCCTTTCGGCGATGAAGAGGCGGCGAGTGCCTTTGAGGAATCCGAACTCAAAGGGACCATGGAAAAGCACTATCACATCTTGAACGTGATTGGAAAGCGGCTGACGGCACACCCCGAAGCCGGTATGACCATCACAGGCTGCAATTCAGACGCGGAGATGGAAAGCGGCAACCTGGACCTTTCGCGGGCCCGGGCCGAGTCGGTATTGCGATATCTTAACAAGATCTGGGGAATAGACGTCAAGCGCATGCGTATAGAGACGAGGAACCTCCCCGCGGTTCCGAGCACCGGAGTCGTGCCTGACGGAAGGATTGAAAACCAGAGGGTGGAGATTCACTCCGATTCGACGTACATACTTGACCCTGTCAGCAGCGTCTTCACGGAAACCGTAGCCCGGGCGAGGCGAATCGATGTAGTTCCGGAGATTTGCGCCGGATACGGGGTGGCTGAATGGCGTCTGGACCTGACCGGAGGAAACCAGGTATTGGGATCGTTGAAGGGGACCGGGGACCTCGCCCCAAAGTATTCTTTCGAAGTGAGGGACCTGGGGCTGAAAAAGACGGCTCTACCACCGGCCTTAACGGCAAAGATGACGGTCAAGGACGAAAAAGGTCAGTTTTGTGAAGCCGCGTCGGCCCCCTGTCCCGTCGAATTCAAGAAGAGAGTGGGGCAGAAGACCCGGAGAGTCGGAAAGAAGGTAATTGAAAAATATGCCCTGATCCTTTTTGACTTTAACAGTGCGGAAATTAAGGGCAGGAATATGGCTGTCGTACGGAGCATACTGGAAAGAGCAAGGAAAGTGCCAGCGGCAAAAGTCAGTGTTTGCGGGCACACCGATTCCATTGGAGACGAACAATACAATCTCGCGCTCTCTGAACGGAGGGCCAGGGCCGTCTATGATCTCATAACGGAATCCGGCATGATAAACCCCGATAGAATTGCATGGCAGGGTTACGGCAAGACGGACCCGCCGTATGACAATAGACTCCCCGAAGGCCGCGCACTGAACCGGACCGTTGCGGTCTATCTGGAATACGAAGAGGATGGTGGGGGCTTTCTTCCCTCTGAGCTTTGAGTCTATTTCTTCCTGTTTTCCTGCTTTCCTGATTCAAATGATCTTTTGTTTTTGGTCTTTTCGGAATTGCGGAGTGCGGAATGGGAAAGCATGGCGCATGGTGGATAGCGTGTTCTCCCTCCTCTTGATGAATGGAACGCAGTTTTTACGCATCGTGCAGAGTGGCTGTGCTATAATATGTGTATTATCGAAACGACGAAAGGAGCTGGTAGAATGGAAGAAAAAAACGGTTTTAACCCCGGTGAATTCTTGCCGGCGATTAAGCCTGCATTCACAACGGAAACAGGCGGACCTGAATGCGGGGGCAGAGTGGAACATGGTGGGGAAGAGTCCTCTGGAGAGAATATCGGGCAAAAAACAGCAGTTGGGAAAAAATGGCTGATACTGTCGATCATACCCCTGACGCTCATATTATCGTAACTTCTGATTGTACTTCACGCCGTCCCTGAATACCAGTTAAGAATGCAACCGTTCACCGTCCCGACGCTTCGTAACAGGCTCCCAGGAGTCTGTCGGACTTAGTACAGATACAGATAAAAAGGTATCCATTATGGTGAAATTTCCCCGTCGGATAGGCGATCCTTTCCAGGGCCGCCCAGCGACCGAGGCGTCCATAGGCGGGGTTAGAAAACCCCGCCTATCCGGGTATTTGTTATTGGGTACGCATTTGTGTCGAGCTGTACTTAGGGGATCGTCACGAGGAAGTGGAGGAACGAGACCAAATATTCACGAATTTGAGGCGCATAATATTTGAGGCGCATAATAATCGTTCACTGTTCACCGTTCACCGAAAAAAATGTTTTTCAGGTTCTTACGGACAACGGTGAACGGATACTGGCCGTTCCCCCCACTTCCGCAGTAGATCATCCCTAAGTCCGGCAGGCTCCCGGGCTCAGGGTCCACAGTTCCAAGTCTTAACCGTGAAGCTGGAACCGGCATCCGGGAAGGGGTCTCATTGACGCGCCTCATACGACCTTCTATGGACCATGGTGAACCGATGCGATCAGTCTCATTGAAATGTCGGCGGCGGGAGCGGAATGGGTGAGGGCTCCGACTGATATGAAATCGACCCCGGTCTCTGCGATTTCGCGCACATTATCAAGGGCTACGCCGCCCGAAGCCTCGAGCAGGGCATGCCCTTTGGTGATTGCCACGGCTTCTTTGAGCGTCGGAAGGTCCATATTGTCCAGAAGGACGACTTCGGCCCCGGCTGCCAGTGCCTCCCGGAGCTGGTCGATACCGGTTACCTCGACTTCAATCTTCATGAGATGAGGAGCGAAGGAACGAGCTTTCTTCACTGCTTCCTTGAGGGATGAAGAAGCGGCAAGATGGTTATCCTTTATCAGGATTCCGTCGTAAAGAGCGAACCTGTGGTTATGCCCCCCTCCCGCGCGCACGGCGCACTTCTCGATGGCGCGCAGTCCCGGAGCGGTCTTTCGAGTATCCAGGATCTTTACGGGCAGCCCAGAAACGGCCTCAACGAATTTCCGGGTGAGACCGGCTATCCCGGAGAGATGCTGGAGGAAGTTTAAGGCGACTCTCTCGGCCCTCAGAAGATCCGCAACCGGACCGGCGGACCGGACTATTACCTGCCCCTCCCGGGCCGCAGCGCCGTCCCGGATGAGAATCTCACATTCGATTGCCGGGTTGACTGCGTGAAAGACCCTCGCGGCGACCTCGGTCCCGGCCACGATCAGATCCTGCTTGGCGACCATATCAGCCTGGCCGGAAAGAGAGGGGTCGATAAGGATATCAGTTGTGATATCACCGGGCCCGATGTCCTCGGCCAGTGCCTGCCCGATAAGTTGATGGAGAGAGGGGGAAAACATCATATGCCGGCCTCGTGCATGTGAAAGTGAACAAAAGAAGTGCCTAAAGTGCACTAAAGTGAGCTAAAGTGCCTAAAGTTAAAGATGTTATCGGTTTTATCCGCACTCATCACTCATGACTCATAACTCATCACTATCTTCTCACTCCGCATTCCGAAATCCGCAATCCGAAATTCTTATTGGATTTCCCTCAGTCTCTCCATATTCGCTTCTATTCTTTCCATGCGGGCCTTGAATTCCCTGACCTTGGATTCCTCTTTTTCCACGATTTCAACAGGGGCACGCTCGCGGAAGTTGGGGCCGGCGAGCTTGCCCTGGGAACGTCCGAGTTCGATACTGAGTTTGGCCGACTCTTTCTGCAGTTTTGAAACCTCAGCGGCAATGTCGACTGCGCCTTTCAGCGGCATGTGAATTTCGACTTGAGCGGTTATTTGCGATACCGCCCCCTTGGGCCTTTCGCCCCCTGTAAGAACGGTCAACTCCTCGACTTTGGCAAGATTCTGAATGAAAGGGCCGTGATTTGAGATGATGTCCTGGTCCGCCGTGCTGTGGCAAAATACGATAATACCGACCTTTTGCGCCGGATGGACGTTCATTTCGCTCCTCAGGTTCCGTACCCCGACTATGAGCTCCATAAGAAGGGCCATCTGGTTCTCGGCCTCAGTATCCTGCGGATAATCGGACTCTTTGGGGAATGTCGATCGCATGATGCTCGTCTTGTGCCCCGGCAGGTAATTCCACAATTCCTCGGTTACGAAGGGGACGAAGGGATGAAGCAGTCGCAACATCGCGCTCAGCGTGGATATCATTACCCGGCGTGTCACCCCGGTGGTTTCGCCTTCCCTTGCATAAAGGGCGGGCTTGGCCATCTCAAGATACCAGTCACAGTACTCATGCCATACAAAGTGATAGAGACTGCGGGCCGCATCGTTGAAGCGATAATCATCGATCCCGTCCCTGACTGCGGATACTGTCCTGCTCAACCGGCTCAGTATCCACCTGCTCTCGACCGAAAGCTCTTCGGGGAATCCGGGATGTTCGGATTCTTTGTAATCTCCGGCATTCATGAGGGCGAAACGGGCTGCATTCCAGATCTTGTTTATGAAATTCCGGTAACCTTCAATGCGGTCTTCGGAGAGGCGAATGTCCCGGCCCTGTGCGGCAAAGGCGGCAAGGGTGAAACGAAAGGCATCGGTCCCGTACTTGTCCATCATGACGAGGGGATCGATCACGTTGCCTTTTGATTTGCTCATCTTCTGTCCTTCGGCATCCCGGACCAGGGCATGGATATAAACATCGGAGAAGGGCTTTTCTCCCATGAAATGGAGCCCCATCATGAGCATCCGCGCCACCCAGAAAAAGAGGATATCGAATGCGGTTACAAGGACCGACGTCGGATAAAACAACTTGAGCTCAGGGGTCCTGTCCGGCCAGCCGAGGGTGGAAAAGGGCCAGAGTGCGGAGCTGAACCAGGTATCGAGCACATCTTCTTCCTGCCGCAGCCTGCTGCCCTTGCACCTGGTGCATTCCTTAGGGGGGTCTGCGGCGACGACGATCTCGCCGCAGTCTTCGCAGAACCAGGCGGGTATCCGGTGCCCCCACCAGATCTGGCGGGATATGCACCAATCGCGGATGTTGTTCATCCAGTCAAAATAGGTATTCTCCCAACCCTTGGGGATGACGCGGGTCGTCCCGTTCTGTACCGCTTCGATCGCCTTTTCCGCCAAGGGCTTTGTAGAAACGAACCATTGCTTGGAAAGTGTGGGCTCGACCACGGTCTTGCATCTGTAACAGTGACCGATTGCGTGTTCGTAAGGCTCTAGTTTTTCCAACAGGCCTTCGGCCTCGATATCCTTTATTACCTGCTTGCGGCAGGCAAAACGATCCATGCCTTGATAGGGACCGGCATTCTCATTCATACGGCCGGTTTCGTCTATGACCTTGACTGAAGGAAGCTTATGGCGGATGCCGATCTCGAAATCGTTCGGGTCGTGTGCAGGCGTAACTTTGAGCGCACCGGTACCGAAGGCCTTGTCGACGTAATTGTCAAAAATGACCGGAATCGGACGCTTAAGGAGCGGCAGAATGAGTTCTTTGCCTTTAAGACCGGCATACCTGTCGTCGTCCGGATTGACCGCTACGGCAGTATCGCCAAGCATGGTTTCGGGCCGTGTCGTGGCCACAATGACATACCCCGAACTGCCGGCGAGTGGATATCGAATGTGAAAAAGGCTGCCTTTGTGCTGGTCGTGCTCGACTTCGAGATCGGAGAGAGCGGTATTGCAGCGGGGGCACCAGTTGATTATGTAATCGCCCCTGTAAATTAATCCTTCACGATAGAGCTGCACAAAGACCTCGCGGACGGCGCGCGAGAGGCCTTCGTCCATGGTAAACCTCTGCCTGCTCCAGTCGCAGGCGCATCCCAGCCTCTTCAACTGGTTGATGATCTGGCCGCCGGACTCTTCCTTCCAGCGCCAGATACGCTCGATGAATTTTTCCCGGCCCACGGTGTGGCGGTCGAGCTTCTCGGCCGCAAGCTGCCTCTCTACTACATTTTGTGTAGCAATGCCGGCGTGGTCGGTGCCCGGGATCCAGAGTGTGTTATAGCCCGAGAGTTTCTTATACCTTATTAATACATCCTGAAGCGTATTGTTTAAGGCATGGCCCATGTGAAGGGAGCCGGTAATGTTCGGGGGCGGAATCACTATGGAATAAGGCGGTTTGTCTTCAGTTACCTCTGCTCTGAACAGGTTCTCGGCCTGCCAGAAAGAGTACCATTTGGCCTCCACATCTTTGGGCTCATAGGCCTTTGGAAGAATCGTCTTGTCGTTGGAAACAGTCTCTGCCATGCCGGGAAATATCCTCCATTGAAAAATATGCCACTAAGGATGCGTTACGAAATAACTGTTACATCTTGCTAGTCTTTTGGGCCGTATTCTGCGTTGCTTAAGGGGTCACATACTTCAGTATGCTCGCCCCTTAAGCAGCCTTGAATACAGCCCAAAATCCGGCGC
>JAZDGK010000253.1:0-11810 GCA_043806955.1 Pseudomonadota bacterium
ACCGTTCACCGAAAAGGATGTTTCTTGCGCTTCTCACGCCTGACAGTTAACGGAGAATACGATCACCATTGACTGTTCGGAGAAGAAAGGCTTTTCAGGTTCTTACGGACAACGGTGAACGGACAACGGTGAACGGATACATATGCTCGCCCCTTAAGCAGCCTTGAATACAGCCCAAAATCCGGCGCAATCTTGTACCACTTATTTCGTAACGCATCCTAAGTACTTGATTTGCAAAAGAGCATAATACTATGGAAAAGGATTATTACAAGGTTTTGGGTATTTCGAAGAATTGCTCCGCTGAGGAGCTCAAAAAGGCCTATCGAAAACTGGCGTTGAAATACCATCCGGACCGTAACAAGGGAGACAAGGCGGCCGAGGAAAGATTCAAAGAGATAAGCGAGGCATACGCGGTTCTGAGCGATCCGGAAAAGAGAAAACAATACAATACCTTTGGGTCGACGGAGTTCCACCAGAAGTTTTCGCAGGAAGACATCTTTCGCGGTTTTGATTTTGGCTCCGTATTCAAGGAATTCGGCTTCGGCGATGTTTTCGGACAATTTCATACCGGGGGCAAAAGCAGAGGACGCCAGTACAATTTTGGCGGATTCGGACCGCAGTTCAATCAGCAATTCCGAACGGGGTATGAGGCGAAAAAGGGACAGGATGTTATTCTCGAACTACCGATAACTCTGCTGGACGCATTCCATGGGGCAGAGAAAGTTGTCTCGTTTACCCGTGGTGGAGATCTGGAAAAGGTGTCCGTCAAGATACCCCCGGGAATAGAGGATGGAAAGAAACTGCGAATCCCCGGCAAAGGCGAGCCCGGGATTCATGGCGGGCACGGAAATCTCTATCTCAAGATTCGTTTTCAAGAGCACCCGCAGTTCAAGCGAGAAGGCTCCAACCTTGTGGCCGACCTGGAGGTTCCCTTCAGTGCTGCTGCTCTGGGTTCCCGCGTAGACGTGCCTACCATTGACGGACGGATACTCAGTACCCGCTTACCGGCCGGGGTCCAAAGCAATACAAAGCTGAGATTAAAAGGATGCGGACTCCCCTTTCCTGACGGCTCCGGAAAAGGGGACCTGTTGGTACGCATTTCCATAAAAGTGCCAGGCAAACTAACCGGCGAGCAAAAGCAATTGGTAGAAGATCTCGGAGCGGCCGGTCTATAGGAGCCTGTCGGTTAAGTCTGGTTGTTGGGTTTCACTTCGTTCTACCCAACCTACATCTGCTACAGCTACTACAGCTACGAATACAACTGTGCTCTACGCCCGAAGAATGGGAGTATAGGTGGGGTTGAGCAGATCGAAACCCGACAAAAGCGCTGAGAGGGTGGGAAAATGCAGTACAGGATGGAACGGGATTCCCTGGGGGAAAAGGCAGTGCCGGCGGAGGCTTATTACGGGGTGCAGACTCAACGGGCTTTGGAAAACTTTCCTGTCAGCGGACTGACTATGCATCCTTTTCTCATAGAAGCGACGGTTTTGATTAAGTCGGCCGCGGCCGAAATCAACATGGCGCTCGGCGGTCTTAAACCGGAAATCGGCGAGGCCATAATCCAGGCGGCCGGAGAAGCCCTGAACGGCGGAATGCAGGGGCAGTTTGTGGTCGACGTTTACCAGGCCGGCGCCGGAACTTCTCATAATATGAACGTAAACGAAGTACTGGCCAACAGGGCCATCGAATTGCTCGGTGGGGAAAAGGGGAACTACAGAATTGTCCATCCCAATGACCACGTGAATATGGGCCAGTCCACGAACGATGTATTTCCGACAGCCATGCGGCTGGCTGCACTGAAATCACTGCATGAATTGCATTCGGCTGGGAAGAGACTTTACGGAGCCTTGCGGGAGAAGGGAGAAGAGTTTTATCCGGTCCTGAAATCAGGTCGCACCCATCTTCAGGATGCACTTCCCATTCGACTTGGTCAAGAGTTTATGGCTTACGCCAGGGCGCTGGAAGACGACTTTGAGCGGATACACTCCGCTTCGAGCGAACTGAACTACATAGGCATCGGAGGGACGGCCATCGGGAGCGGGGCAAATACCCTTCCGGGCTACCGGAAAATGATGGTTGAAAGGCTGTCGGAGCTGACGGGAGCTGATCTAAAGCCAAAGGAGAATCTCTTTGAGGCCACGCAGAACATGAATGTCTTTGCCTCGATTGCCGCACATTTGAAGCTGATTGCCCTCAGCGTGGGGCGCATTGCGAACGATCTGAGACTGCTTGGCTCCGGCCCCCGCACCGGTCTGGCGGAGATAGTTTTGCCGCCGGTTCAACCGGGCTCGTCGATAATGGCTGGAAAAGTCAATCCGGTTATCCCGGAGATGGTCAATATGGTCTGTTTTCAAGTAATCGGTAATGAGGCCGCTGTGGCCGCGGCGGTTCAATCAGGCCAGCTCGAACTGAATGTAATGATGCCGGTGATTGCCCACAATCTACTTGTCTCAATGCATATCTTGACTACCAGTCTCTCAATCTTCTCGGAGCGATGCGTAAAGGGGATTACAGTGAATGCCGAAAGATGCCGGAATTACATGGAGATGAGCACCGCTTTGGGCACGCTGTTAAATCCTTTAATAGGATACCAGGAGGCTGCTGACCTGGCCGGGGAGGCCTTGAAGAGAAATATGAAGATTAAGGACGTAGTTCAAGAGCGCGGAATTCTCTCCGAGGACGAATTCGAAAAACTCGTTCTCGCCTCGATAAAATCCGACTAGGAGCCTGTCTTTAAGGGATGTCAATATGCCGTTGGGCAATGCTTGGGACTTGGAAGTTTCCGTCATACCATTTTAGGATCAATGTCCAATGTTCAATGCTCAATAACCAAGTTACAATCAGGAGAGAGTCCGTTGAACATTGAGTATTGGACATTCGATATTGGAAATTGACCTATGCCCGGTATATTAGCATTTTCCGAATCCCCCCTTATAGTGGCGCTATCGTTAGTAGTTTATCTCCGGCCTGAATGGCCTGTCCCAGCTTTACAAAAACCTGGTCGATCTTTCCATCGAGTTGAGACTCGATGGGGTTTTGCATTTTCATCGCTTCCAGGACAATCACAATCTGGCCCTTCTTGACCTCCTGTCCGGCCTTGGCCGGAATCTGACAGACATTGCCGGTAAAGGGCGCTCTTATATCTCCCACTTTTGCCAGGGCCGCTATTTCCTCTTTGCTCAGCTTGGGGGCTTCGGCCACCCCGGCCTTTTTTTTCCTCTTCCAGCAGGAAGACCTCTGGATGGTGATCTACGAAAAGATACAGGGTTTTCTTGCCTTTTTCAGACCTGTACATCGGGCCTATCTCTACGACATGAGATTTCCCGGTGTAGTCTACAAAGTCCAGGTGTTCCCCCACTCTAAACCCGCTTTTTCTGAACCAGATTTGCGGGGAGAGCATATACGTCTTGCCGTAAGTCTCCTCGAATTTGAAGAAATCGACGGCATCGTTGGGGTGTTGCAGATAAAGCACGAGCTCTTCCGTGGAAACCGACCGACCGATACGTTCCACCAAGGTGGTCTCTTCCTTGTTGATGTCGATGTCGCTGATCTTCTCCACACCGCCCTGTGCTTTGAGCGTCTTCTTCCATTCCGGCCCAAATACCTTGTCGTAAATTTCTTCTGAAGGTCTGTAAAAGGGGAATGGGCCATACCTGCCCAGAAGGAGGTTCTTCAGATCTCCGCTTACATTATCATACCGCCCGCCTGTCAGGACGTTATTGACCGCAGTCGTCCAGAGGATCTGAGAACCCGGAGTCACACTCCACCAATTGCCGAGTTCTATCTGCACACGCGGCAATTCTTCATGAAGGATTCGGGGCATAAGGTGCAGGAAGCCGCCCTTGACCGCCTGTTCAAAGCTGCTGCCGGTTGCTCCACCCGGGAGTTTATGGATCTGGACGGTTGGATCAAATCCTCTAAATTGCGCTTCAAAGTCCGAATATGCCGCCCTTTCCGGCCTCAACACCTCGGAAGTCTGAATAACGGCGTCGGCGCTGACTCCCTCCGCCTTTATGCCGTGGCTTTCCATGGTCTGGATTACGCTAAGCACGGGTGGAGGACCGTAGAATGCTGTAAAAGCATGGTCCGCAGCATCGACGATTTTGGCGCCGGCCAGGATGGCCGCGGTGATGCGTGCCACATCATTGCCATCGGTATTATGACCATGATAATGGATCAGCAAATCGGGAAATTTCTGTTTAATGGCGGTTACCAGGGCGCCCATACGCTTCGGCGTCCCCAGTCCGCCGTGATTTTTGATGCACAGGATTATGTCCTCACCCGTTACGTCCAGAATCTCCTGGACCTTTTTTACGTAGAATTCGTCGGTGTGCTCAGGACCGGTTGAGAAACAGATAGACGGCTGCAATAGTTGGCCTGACTTTTTGACCTCTTCAAAGACAGGGACCATGTTAGGAACATGATTCAAGAAATCAAAGACTCGCCAGACCTCGACGTATTTCGCAAATTCCTTTACGGTCAGGCGGATCGCATTCTCAGGATACGGGCGGTAGCCGAAAAGATTGACACCCCGGCAAAGCGTCTGGAAAAGGGTATTCGGCATTTCGCGCCGGAGCAGCTCCAGTTTGAGGAAAGGATTCACCTGCTTGCGGAGCATGTCTACGTGCACTGAAGCTCCACCCGTGATCTCCAGGGAAAAATACCCGGCTGCATCCCGGGCCGGAGCAGCCAGAAGATCCGTGTGTAACAGAATGCGATTCTTGTAATCGGACTGGGAGAGATCACGCGCAGTATTAGTAATAAAATAGCCCTTGGCCTTTTTAAGACTGGTCAGAATGTCCTGGGTACTCATGCCCGGGCGAATTTTTTCCATTTAGCATCCTTCCTTTCTCTACGGCACGGCAGGAGAGATATCGTCTGACCTGCCGGCTAATTCTTATCTAAGGGCCTTAGAAGTTCCCAACATACCATCATAGGATTAATGTCCAATGTTCAAGGCTCAATAACCAATTTCCAATCAGGAGAAGTATCCTTGAACATTGAGTATTGGACATCCGATATTGGGAATTGACCTGTGCACGGTATAAGCATTTTTCAGGCTCCCTATAATCATGCGGCAAAGGGATTGAATCCTTTGTGATGAATGGTTGCTATCAGTTTTGCCAGTTTGGCCACTTCCCGGTCTTCTTCTTTGTATTCGAGGAGCTCGGGATGCAGATCGAGGTAACTTGTTGTGAAAATGCCGTTCTGGAAGTCAGGCTCGTTTACGATCTGCAGGTAGAACGGTATGGTGGTTTTGGGGCCCATGATGACGAACCCATTCAGGGCACGTCGCAAACGCTCCACGGCCTGATTCCAGGTAAAGCCATGCACGGTCAGTTTCACCAGCAGCGAATCGTATGCCTGGGGAATGAGATAGCCCTGATAAACAATCCCGTCCAGCCTTATGCCCGGCCCCCCGGGAGAACTATAGACAGTAACGGTCTTTCCGCCCTCCGGAAGGAAATTGTTTTTCGGGTCTTCCGCATTTATGCGCATTTCTATGGCGTGACCCCGTATCTGGATATCCTTCTGCTTATACTGGAGCTTAAGTCCGGCTGCGATATCGATCTGGGCCCGGACTATGTCCGTGCCGGTGACCATTTCCGTTACGGTATGCTCCACCTGAACCCGGGTGTTCATCTCCATGAAGTAGAAGTGTCCATCCTCATCAACAAGAAATTCGACCGTGCCCGCGTTGACATAATTCGCTTCTTTTGCCACCTTTATGGCTGCCTCGCATACGTTATTGAGAAGCGTCTTATCCGGGATAAGCGCCGGGGCTATTTCTACGAGTTTCTGATTCCGGCGCTGAATGGAGCAGTCTCTGGTCCCCATGTGTATGGTGTTGCCGAAATTATCAGCCAGGATCTGCACCTCTACGTGCTTGGGGTTCTTGATGCCTTTTTCGAGGTAGACGCGATCATCATTAAAAGCAGCTTTGGCTTCCGCCCTGGCAAGGGGTATTTGTTCCAGCAGCTCCCGCTTGTCATTTACCTTGCGGATACCCCTGCCGCCGCCTCCGGACGTAGCCTTTAGCATCAACGGGAATCCGTGCTCCTTTGCAAAGGCCAGCGCCCTCTTTTCTCCTTTTTCCCCAAGGGCAAGGTTTTCACTACCGGGTGTTACCGGCACCCCGGCGCTTTCTGCAATAGTTCTGGCGATGACTTTGTTGCCGAGAGCATGAATTACCTTGGCGGGAGGGCCGATGAAAATGAGCCCCGCATCTTCGCAGGCCTTAGGGAAATCAGGATTTTCGGCCAGAAAACCATAACCGGGATGGATAGCGTCCGCACCCGACTTCCGAGCGGCCCAGATGATCTTGTCGATATTGAGGTAGTCCTTTCGGGGACCTTCCCCCAGCCATATAGCTTCATCTGCCCTTCGTATATGGCGGGCCTCCTTGTCGGGTGTTTCGTAAATTCCAACGGCGGTCAGCCCATGTTCCTGCACTGCACGTATGATGCGCAATGCAATCTCTCCGCGGTTAGCTATGAGAATCTTTTTCACCTTGAAAACCACCTTCACTTCTAGAATAAATCCTTCTATAGCACACCTGTTTCGGAAATCAACAGAAATCGCGCCGAATTTTCTCCTTGTCAAAAGTGGTTCAGTATGCTAAAAATTTCGATTACGTAAACCTGTTTGTACCTCGGCGGCGTAGCCAAGTGGCTAAGGCAGCGGTCTGCAAAACCGTTATTCACCGGTTCGAGTCCGGTCGCCGCCTCCAATTTTGACTGGTGTACCGTTACGGGATGATCTCATCAGATCCGGCCTTCAAATCTCGCGATACGTTCAATCAGTTGCTCCATCCGCTATCCAAATACAATACCCGGAACGGTAACCAACGGTTCCTTTCAGCGCTTTTGGTGGGATCTATCGGGGATTCGAATTGAGGGACTATTCCCCCCCGCCGGTCGGCGTCGGGAAGGTAAATCATTCAGCCCCTGACAGGTCTTCTTGCACAGAAGGCTCTTTGGCCGGAAATACTTCTTGGCAGTAAGAAAATGAGCAGCTTTACTATTAGAATGCCGGAAATAAAGATAGGCATGGCATTGAGTGATGCCGGCTTTTACCATTCTGAAACCATGAAATTACCGGATGAGCTCGCTCGGTTTTTTTCGCAGTATGAGGCTAAGCTTGAAACACAGAAGCTTTTTTTTGAGTTTCAGCCGGAGTTGTCATGGATAAGAAGACGAGAATTCTCATACGTTGCCGACAGCGGGAATAAGTGGCTTAAGCTGGGTCGCGCTGCTGAAAGAGGGCTGGAAGAAGGCCCCTACTGCGAAATAATCAAATCCATGCGAAGGCCGGGGAATACGTTTGGAGTGCATCAGCCCATACGGGACATGGATATTCTTTCGGAGGATGTTCATAAGAAGCTGGAGACCATAGAAAGCACTCAGCAGGCCATGCGGTTTGCACATTTAATATCGGCGGACTATTTTGTTTTTCACCTGGCGCAAAGCCGAGATTACTGGGACTGGAATCGCAGCGAACAGATAGAAATCGCCCTGAAGGCCTTTAAGGAATGGGCGGATTTTTACCGGAAAGCCGGTTTCAGGTTTACTCCTTTGATCGAGAACCTCGAATTTCCGAAGTTTCCCGCTTTGCCGGAGGAAATGATCAGTATTCTGAATAGATGCAGGGAATTCCTGCCGAATGTGAAACTCTGCTTCGATATCCCTCATTTATGGCGTTCACGCGCTCTGGTATTAGAAAACGGCGAGAGATTAAGAGATTCTATTCCCAATTTCCTCAGGCTGACGACATCGGCAAGTGATTATTTCGACTATGCAATGGAGGAGGTTCTTTCGGAAAAAGGCGGGCTTTCGAAAGACGATATCTTCATATATCATCTGGCAGGTTGTTGGAAGCATTTGACTCATGAGATACCCGGACTTCGCCCCGGAGAAAGCCCATTCCTGCATAAAATGAGACTGGACGATCCTGCATATCTTTATGACCCGGAGGCGGAGATAGTATTCCCTCAGATAATCAACAGGCTCCTCCGTTACAGAATGGAGCGAAAAGAGGATATCCGTATCATACTGGAAGTATATCAACGAAGTTATCAGGAGATGCTCGATGCAGCCAAGACTATATCTGACAGCTTCCGAAGCAGAACTCGCCGCATAATCGAAAACGCACACAAATATGCCTATTTGTGGACGGATGGAGATTGCCCGGGTTGAGACCGGACAAATGCCACCCTGTTTCTTCCCTGCGTGAAATCCTTCGTGCAGACGAAAAGAACCTGCCTGATTTCCAGTGAAACCAATTGTAAAGTTCCCGCAGCTTGGAACTATCGAGGCCCTTGCAAAAGTAGTCACACCGGTGAAAACCGGTGTCCAGGAGTATCCTAATCTGCTTGAAATTACTGGATTCCGGCTTTCGCCGGAATGACTGGGATCCCAGTTATGAGACTCTTGCAAGAGGCTCTCTCGATTAAAAAGTCCATAGTTTCGTTTTTGTTTGAGACAGCAGCATTCTTCTGCCAAAATAGACTATATTTAGAGACTTTAGGAGACCGCCGGGATTCTAATTTGCGGATGGAAACGAGATAATCGGAGATGCCATATAACGTTTCAGACATAATAAAGTACTATCGTTCGACCGACATTCTGGCGCGGATTCTGGAATTCTGTGGTGTTCCGCACAGTCTTGCCTCCAATATGGGTGATACCAACCCTCGGTTGGCCGATTCGCTCGAACTCAAAAGGGTATTCTGTGCCGCAACCACCGAATATATATCTGCGTACGGATCCAGATTACTGGAGATAACTAAAAAGGATCACGCCTCCATGAAGTCTCACTGCGTGGGATGGGTCCTGGATAACGGCCTTGACATCCATCGCTCCATTTGGGACAAGGTCTATGCCATCGGCGCACTGGATGTGGAATACTTTTCCAAGAGTTTTCCCGGCGAACCGTATCTCATGCCGGAAAGAACCTTTGTTCTCCTGGAGCCGGTATACCAGGCCATACTCAAAATAATCCATAGCTACGGCATCCCTTTGCTCGTCGTCACTACGGGGCAAGGCTACAATTTTGATATATTCGTCAAGAAAGACACCCCTGTATACGAAGATCTCGTTGCCCTGGGGCATGTAGAACACACCCTGCTTTACGACTACCAACATCCCTCCGCAAAGCGAGGCCGTGCCGTTCCGGAGCAGGACGGCAAGGCATTCGATGCCATAGGGAAGTTGTTTGAGTTTATTTGTTACAGGATCTTTATGGACTTGCCGAATCTGGGTCTGTCCATACCGATTGTTGTCGGAGATGTTATCTGCGGAAATGAAAAGCGCGAGGCGATTTCACTGGATTTGTCTCTCTATGCAAATCCTATTCACACCCGAAGCGTGCGTTGCCCGTTTTCAGTATACTCGAAACACATACTTAAGAGACATATCGTGGGAGATGCTGTGGCCAAACGGGTAAGTTATCTCTTCAGCATCCCGCGCCGCACGATTGAGGCCGAACTGTCTCTTGCGAACACTCTGAGCATCCGAAAAGATATGAACCGCGCCATTCAATGGGCAAGAGAGGTGAATACTGCAATTCCCGACCAAACCGAAGGTTTTTCAGCTTTGATCTCCGAATACAAGAGATCCTCGTTGTATGCTTTTCACAACGAATTTGAAAGGACCCGGCAGGATAGCATCTCGGTTTGGCCGCAGACATATGACCGATTTGATCTCAAATCGGTTCCGCCATGCGTTGCCCATCCCTTGAGATTTCCCAATCCATTGCTCCTGCAACCGACCAGCATCCGTCACATTACCAGGATTCTAATGGCCATGGAATGGCACCCAAAGCATATTGCCGGTCTGATTCATTCGAAATATGCGCGCGATTACGGCTGGGAAGTCAACTTCTCGCGTTACGATGCCAACAGATGGGCCAACGTCTGGGTGCGTATTTATGCAGGAATGATTTTGAGCGGGATTGACGGTCTGACGGATCTCAATTGCATTTCGCACCAGGAAAAAGGAGAAGCATGGATGGGCATGAGATACTGTCCAAAACCATGGTGCGGGTTCAATCTGGCCGACTACCGTTGCTTATTGTTCGAGAAAATCTAGGAGTCTGTCGGACTTAGGGCTTGCGGTGCCTTCTCATTGACGAGTGATATAATGAAATCCACAAGTCTGGAAATCTCAGAGGGTCGAAAGTACGGCACGGGCGAACCCGCTATGGGCGATTCCGAGACGATTGCGAGGAGCGATTTGTCATTCAGGAATAAAGAATCAGAGCCCTCCGGCACCAGCTCGACCTTTGGAAAATTCTCATGTTTAAACCCCTCGGCTATGAGAATATCGGTTCCCGGATCATGTAGAGCAAGGACGTCGCTGAGACTGAATCTGCCCTTCCTTTCGGCCAGCACGTAATAACTGTCAGGGGAAATCAAAAATACCGTCTCGGCGCCGGCCTTTCTGTGGCGATAAGTGTCTTTCCCTTTGGTGTCGAGAGAAACACCTTCATGGCACGTGTGTTTTGCCGTGGCAACTCTCAGCCCCCGATTTGTCAGCTCCGGGATGATCTGTTCAATGAGCAGAGTCTTCCCGCTGCCTGAAGGTCCTGCGATACAGATTATTTTCACAGGGGTTTTA
This sequence comes from Pseudomonadota bacterium, assembly GCA_043806955.1. Lineage (GTDB taxonomy): Bacteria > Desulfobacterota > QYQD01 > QYQD01 > JAZDGK01 > JAZDGK01. The sequence goes on from JAZDGK010000253.1 coordinate 10,617, forward strand.
CCTCGCCACTAAGAAAGCGTTCGGGTAGGCGCTGCTGAATTCACGCTCCAGGGCTCTGGCCTTATCAAGATCGGTGGAAGCAAAGACTTGAACCCGGTAGAAGAGCATATCGCCTCTGTCGTAGGGTTCAAGTTCGACTTTCGCGCGGGATTTGAGAAGATCGTTTTTCAGCCTTTCGGCATTCTCCTTTTGGGTAAAAGCGCCCACCTGAATCCAGAAATCACCGACAGCATAGTTTCCCGAGACGAAGCGGGTAACCTTGCGGCCGTTTTCGAAAACCTCGGTCGGCATGCCAAGGGCTTGGAGTCGAACATAGCTCGTGCCGTTTGCATAGATTCCTATTTCCCTTGCTGCCGCGAGACTGAGATCTATCACCCTTCCTTTGACGAACGGACCCCGGTCGTTTATTCGTACCACTGTATCGAGACCGTTCTCAATATTGAGAACCCGTACATAAGTCTGCATGGGCAATATTTTGTGGGCCGCGGTATGGTCGTACATATCATAGACCTCTCCGCAGGCTGTTGCCTTGCTATGGAAATCCGGACCGTACCAGGATGCAAGCCCCTCCTCGACGTACCCGTCCGCAGACGGAAGCGGATAGTAGGTCTCACCAAATATTTCATAGGGGCGCTGAGTGGGCGGCTGTCCTTTGGACGGGGGCGGTTTGTATCGTGGCGCTCGATAGGGGGGCGGCGCGCAAGATGACAACGGGATAAGGGCAAGAATGACAAAAACCAATAGATATCCCGCCCCGCCCCGCTTCATAAGGGCGAATCATAGGTAAAATCAGCATGTTTGTCAACGGCTTCGTAAAGAACAAGTAGCTTTGTTTACTGCCGGAGGCGAAGAGCGGTACGGGCGTCAAACCCGTAGCGCTTTTCATTTATGTGAGAGGAAACTCTCCTGTATGATTCACAAATGAGACGTTATATAATAGAGCCTCTTGCAAAATGTTTAGTTTTGGCCAAGGTCAAGGAAGGCGAAGATTCTAACCCTTGAAGGCTGGAAGGCTGGGAGGCGAGAAGGCTGAGAGGCAATCTCAGCGGGTCAGCTTTCCAGCTTCGGCTTCCCAGCCTCCTGGCTTCCTAGCTTCCTGGCCTTCTGAGGATTAACATCTGAGCCTGACGCAGACATTGGCCAAAGAGAACGTTTTGGAAGGGGCTCACATGGTTGCCGATATCCCTTGTAAGT
>JAZDGK010000254.1:0-2512 GCA_043806955.1 Pseudomonadota bacterium
TCACCGTCGGCCCCGCCTGGGATTTGGGGTCTGAAACAAACCCTGTCTCAGCGTCAGCAGTAATTCCTTATCATAGGCGTGCGGGTTGAGGTAAGAGTCCGTCAATTAATAACAGTATCATCTTTCCTTCGGGGGCGTATGGTATAATTCCATTCACCACGAAAATCGGCACGCTCGATATTGAGCGACTTCATTTCTTCATCTGATACTTTCACTCCCTTCGGGTATGTGTTTGTATCCAGTTGACAGCTTACTTTCAACCCATTCTTTGTTTTTGTCGATGCAATAAGGCTGATAATCACCTGATGACTTGTAAGCGGTCTTCCACGCCAGTTCTGGCTGATAAATGAGAAGAGTCTGTGTTCTATCTTGTTCCATTTGCTCGTTCCCGGAGGAAGGTGGGCAACATGAATAGAAAGCCCTGATACGTCGGCAAACCTCTGAAGCTCTGTCTTCCAGAGTCGTCTGCGATACCCGTTGCTTCCTCCGCTGTCTGCTGTGATCATGAGGCTGCATGCTGCCGGATGTCGGCACTTTCCCATGCTCTCCCACCATCCATTGATGCTTGTAACCGCAAACGCTGCTGTATCATGATCTATGCCGACATTCACCCATCCTTCATTTTCTCTCAGGTCATATATCCCGTAGGGAATAGCTTTCCCTAATTCCTTATCTATGAAATCATGAACGTTTACTTTTTCCGGCATACCCTTTGGCCGCCATTCCTGCCCGCTGTTTTTGAAGTTTCCCACCAATTCCTTCTTTTTTGTATCTACTGAGATGACCGGCTGACCCGCATCATGAAATTCCTTCGTTTTCTGATAGATATATTCAAATTGTTCATTCCTGTCCGGGGACTGACTCCCCTCTATAGTCTTCTTGTTTGCCTGGAGGCTGTATCCCATTTCAGAGAGGAGTTCGGCAACGGTCTGATGATTTATCTTGTGTCCTTTCTCCTTGAGTTCTTCCGAGAGCTTCCTCAGGCTCTTGCATGTCCAGAGTAATGGTGATTCCGGGTCTCCTCTGGTTACCGGCTCAATGAGGCTCTCAAGGTCGCTCTTCAGTGTAGGGTCGGTGTCGATGGATTTTTTTCTCCCACCACCTTCCTTTCGAATACGCCCTTTCTTCTGCGGTATTGATGCTGTATCTGTCAGTTCTTCTATGCCCTGCGAAATAGCCCTTCGTGACACTCCTGTCGCCCTGCTTACCTCTGATATGACCCCATAATCTTCACCGAGTGTTTCCGATGCTGCAACAATCCGTCTCATCCGTTCATCAAGGTGAGGAGCTAATGCCTCAAATTTTATCTTTACCTTTTCGCTATCCATGCTATCATTATAGCACAGATGAAGATTAGTTGCCATAGTTATTTATTGACGGTCTCTAAGCAGGGTGTGCAGTTTATATTCACTGGCTCAAGCGCCCGCAAGCTTCGGCGCGGCGGTGTGAATCTTTTAGGCGGACGGGCGGCGCAAAAGTCGTTGTATCCCTTCATGGCCGCAGAACTCGGCCCACAATTCAATCTGGAGGAGGCATTGCGTCTCGGCATGCTGCCAATCGTTCGGGGGGGTAAGGTGCCCGAGGAAATCCTGCGCGCATACAACGGCCTCTATTTGCGGGAAGAAGTGCAGATGGAAGGGTTGGTGCGTAATATCGGAAACTTTTCCCGCTTCCTCGAAGCCATCAGTTTTTCGCAGGCGGCCGTGCTCAATCTGGCCAACGTTGCGCGGGAGTGCCACGTAAACCGTAAAACGGTGGAGGGCTATCTGGAAATATTGGAGGATCTTTTGCTGGCTTTCCGAGTTCCGGTTTTCACCCGGCGGGCGCAACGCGAACTGGCGGCCCATCCGAAGTTTTTCTTTTTTGATGCCGGTGTCTTCCGCGCCAACCGGCCGTCCGGTCCCCTGGATGCTCCGTCGGAGATCGATGGCGCTGCGCTGGAGAGTCTCGTTGCCCAACACCTTCGGGCGTGGTGTGAGTATTCGGGCGGCAATTACCAATTGCATTACTGGCAGACACGGTCGAAAGTGGAGGTGGATTTCGTGGTCTATGGAGAAGGCGGCTTGCACGCGCTGGAAGTGAAGAACTCCGACCAGGTGCGGCAGGAGGATCTGCGCGGACTTAAAAACTTCGGTGAAGACTTTCCGGAAAGCCGCCGCTGGCTGCTGTATCGCGGGAGAGAGCGACTTTTGCGTGACGGTATCCTGTGCGTGCCCTGCGAGGAGTTCCTGCTTCAACTGAAACCGAACGAGTTCCCAGCATGACCGTCCTTACATCCATCATCCAATCCATTCGTAGTGCGGCCTCATACAACAAGCAAGCCCCGGGCTTTAGACCGAGGAAAGTCGAAGGGTTGATTTCTTCCTCGTTGAGAAGAGAGAGTCTGATCCTTGGGCCTATGCCCAATATCACTGTGGCACAGCTTCAAACATGTACTCCGAGATTCACTGGTCGTATTTTCCAGAGGGTGGGTTTGGCGATCGTGTGTCGAGCTGGGTTGTAATGCCTTCGT
>JAZDGK010000255.1:0-8880 GCA_043806955.1 Pseudomonadota bacterium
TGGATTTTGGTTCGGATTCAAGGCGCATCAAGGGGCGCATATCGGGATATGTAACCCTTGATGCAACACAGAATCCGGATCAAAAGACAAGCAAGATGGGATAATTATTTATTTCCACGTCCCAAGAACCTCCGGAGGAAAACGTTCACATGAAGAAAAGCATACTTTTCGCGGCATTGGTCCTGGTTCTTCTCACTTTCACCCAACCCTGTACGGCGCAAGATGACAGGATAGTATGTGCGTCGACCACAAGTACACAGAATTCGGGTTTGTTTGATTACATCCTCCCCAGATTTCTGCAGAAGACCGGGATAAGAGTGGATGTCATTGCCGTGGGGACCGGCCAGGCCATGGCCATAGCAAAAAGGGGCGATGCGGATGTCTTGCTGGTGCACGACCCTGAATCCGAGGCTGCGTTTGTGGCCGAAGGTTATGGGACAGACAGACAAAAAGTGATGTATAACGACTTCGTAGTTGTCGGACCGTCTGGCGATCCGGCCCGCGTAAAGAACCTGAAAACCGCCCAGGCATACAAGCGCATCGCGGAAAACAACGCTGTCTTTGTATCTCGCGGCGACGACTCAGGTACGCACAAGATGGAAATGCGCATTTGGAAAGCAGCGGGCCTCAATCCCAAGGGCGCAGGATGGTATATGGAAACCGGACAAGGCATGGAGAGTACCATCAGGATTGCGAACGAAAAAAAGGCATACACGCTTTCCGACCGCGCCACATGGCTGTCGCTGAAGGACAGGCAACCTCTGGGCCTGACTCTCTGCGTGGAAGGCGACCCCGCCCTTTTCAACCAGTACAGCGCGATGGCCGTCAATCCTGCCAAACATCCTCACGTCAAATACAAAGAGGCGCTCCGGTTCATAAACTGGCTCGTCTCGCCCGAAGGTCAACAGATCATCGGAAGCTTCAAAGACAAAAACGGCCGGCAGCTTTTCATCCCAAATGCAGGGAGATAGATTCTGTATAACCGTTCACCGTTCACCGAGAAGACGGTTTTCGCACGGGGCGGTGGCCGAATAACGGGCTCGATACTCGATATCGGGTGGTTCTAAGTTCACGGTTCACAGTTCCAAGTTTAACCGTGAACTCTGAACCGTGAACCTAGGACTGCCCTTTACCCATAAGTCCGTCATGGCGTTGCTGGCACCGGTACGTAACCGTATGCTGTTGAATTAAGGAATATTACCTCCTCTCCACCATCCTGGGGGAGAGGATCGAGGTGAGGGGGAAGCCAGCCCGGTCAGCCCCCCTCACCCTGCCCTCTCCCCCAGGATGGTCTGGGCTTTGCACACACTTGACACAGTGGGTACAAAATGGATTCACATAAGTCATGCGCACAATCAAGCAAATCCCCCTCTATCCCCCTTTCCGAAAGGGGGACTTTGAATCCCCACTTTTGAAAAAGGGAGGGTCGGGGGGATTTTGAACATGGCACATTTTGATGTAATTTCGCATAGTTCTTACACCCCCCTGTGTCAAGTGTGTGCAATGCTCAGCCCAGGATGGTGGAGAGGGGAAGTCTATCCGCCCGGTCAGGATCAAGCAAAGCCCGCCATGGACGGATTTATGCGTACGGAAGCCCCTAAGTTACGGTGCCACGCTATGCACGACTTGTGGGTAAAGGGCAGGACTAGGAGCCTGTCGGGAGAAACGGCTCGCCCTTCTCAGCGAAACGGCAGCCGCCGCCGCAGTGCCCGTAATGCCTGCATTCAGGACAGAACTCGGAGCGTCCGGCTTGACGAAAGAACTGCACAGATTTGCAGGCCGCAAGGTCTGAGAAACGCTGATGAAAGAGATCGCCCAGTACGTGCGCAGACTGCTCGCAGATCCGCATTCGGCCCAGAGGATCAATGGCCCATTTCACCTGTCCGCAGGCGCACGCCGAGAAGTTAAGGCACGGGTATTCTTTGTGTGCAAGCACGCAGTCCTCCACGGGAACTGCGATCGTCACCGGCAACCCGAGTTTTGCGCTCTTCCCATCGGCAAGGCGCAAAGCGCGATCCAGTTCACTGGTTGAAATATGAAAGGTCTGCCGGTTACCTTTTCCCTTGCCGGTCGGAACAAAGCGGTTTAGCGCCAGCCGGTCGGCCCCGAGGGCAAAGGCGGTCTCCATTACAGCCTCAAGCTCGCCCATGTTCTGCGCGGTGAGAACCGTTGCCACAGTCAACGCGGCGCCTTCTCTCTTTACATACGTAATCGCTCGATGCACGGACGCCAGGGCGGAGGCGCCGGCCATGCGGCGGTAAGTCTCTTTGTCGGACGCAAAGAGAGAAATCTCGAAGTGCTCTATACCCGCTTCTACGAGTTCCCTGCAGATATCCCCTTCCAGAAGGGCACCGTTTGTAGCGATCCCAAGACGGATATGAGGGAAGCGGGTTTTTGCGAATCTCACGGACCGGACGAGGTCTGGATGGAGTAGAGGTTCACCGCCGGCAAAGGTCAGCCATTGCGGACCGGCCTCCGGCAGCACCTTTTCAAGAAGTTCGGAGATCCTGTGATAGCCGAGTTCTCCGGGAAGCTCGCCGGATTCTTTCCAAACGTTATAGCAGAACCCGCAGTTAAGGTTGCAGCGTGGAGTGATTTCATAGACGAAACCGACCATCAGCGCTCCATATCTGCCAGCAGGCGGTTCAGCCGGGGGCGGATCTCTCCAAGCTTCTTCAATTCGGCCTTGACCGCAGCCCCTCGCTTCTCCATCTTCGCCAGTTCCTGCCGAAGACTTTCCTGGGAGGCATTGGACTCCGGTCCCTGTTCCTGACCGCCGGGAGCATCCCTGGCCTCTGAAATCTTTTGTTTTTGTGCGGCCAGCACGGCATCGAGACCTCTTTCGTATCCTCGTACCCAAGCCTCCGGGTCAAAAATCGTCTTATCCATTTCCGGATCCAGAGTTCGTCGACACAGTAACTCCGCATTTGTCGCTTTCCCAGCTTCGGCCTCGGAGACCGGGACCACACGATACATAACCGGCCACCCGCCGCAATCTTCAAGCAGCTTCAGAACTGCTGAGAGGTATAGATCACGTTGAATATTGCCAAGCGCAGCGACGGCTTCTTCGTCTCCAATCATCCCTTTTTGGTTCAATTTTAGAAGGAGATCGATCTGTTGCTCCAGGTCGATCATTACCCTTGAAGAGGCTGTTCTGGCCGGCGCAGGGATCATCCGGGTTAACCTCAGGGCATAAGGCTGGCTCAATTCCGTAATCCGATCGTCGCAAATCTGGGCAAGAATGAACCCCAGATGGGACAGTCCGGGAAACCGGCCGGCACGGTCTTCCGGTTCACCCAAAATGCCCGCGAAAAAGGCCCTTCTCGCCCGCCACAAGGCAGAGGTGTCCTGGTATCCGAACAGGTTTGCCAGCTCCTTTTGCCATTGCACAGCCTGTTCGCCTGAAATGGCGCCGTAGGAACCGGCATCGAGAAAAGGGGATGGTTCTCCTTTCGTCCTGTCATTTGGTTCGACAGCATCCAGTTTTTGCCACAGCGCCTTAAATGCAGCCCATTTTTGCGGGTCAGCCAGCTCGGTCGGAACGTGTGATTCAGCCGGCCGGCAATCATTCCCCGAGAAGGCATTTTCCGACTGTGCGGCGGCCAGGGGGATTTCCGCCGGGACGGCGCCGTGGAAAAGGGCAAGGAACAAGACGACAGCCGCCGTAAACTTCCCCCGGCTGCCCAACCACTGCGGCAGGCGGCGTTCTATGCCCAAAACAAGCATAATCAGGGCGATCACAAAAGCCGCAGCCACTATTAAGGAATGCCAGACCGTGTTCATGTTCGATTCTCAACCCCCTGATGGACGGTCAGTAAAGCTATAGACTTCCAGATAAAGCTTTTGGGTGCGTTATAGCACAGGGGGAAGTGTTTGGACGGGATCTCACCGGCATTCTCCGACCGTTTATCAAATTTGTATGTGGGCAGGACATTAAAACCGGCTTTCTTGGCTGCCTCTATTTGCTTTTCTTTTGAAAGTACATTCTGGATTGTATTGCTCGGCGGGAACCAGCAGGAGACATCCATGGGCAGGGCAGGGCGATGTTCATTCAACCAGCATGCCATGAGCTCATTGATGCAGATTACGCCACTGGCACGAAAGCCCTTCAGGAATTCACGAATCGTCTCAATGCCGCTTTCGGTATACAACTCCTTAGGAGAAAGACTAACAAAGTCGGTCAGGTATTTTGAACTGGGACAGGCCTCACCTTCTGACCTGATGCAAACCATTCCGACCGGAAACCCCTGTTCCCCCCAACTGCGAATGCAGGCAAGCGCCGGCGGCCCGAAACCAGCTATGATGACCGGACGAATTGGAGAACTGTTCGTTGTTTCGCCCCTTCTTATCTTCGGAATCCTGCCATAGCGTCCGAGAGTTTATTGACGAATGCGGCCTTGTACCTTCGTTTGCGGCAGGCTTCCGCCAGACTATAAAAATCCTTTTGACTGAAGTGTTATATTAATATACATTATACAGCATGATGTATATCAGAACTGCGTTTTGCAGACTGCTTGCCAAAAATCATGGAGGATTGCCATGCACAGGACACAAATATATCTGGACGAAACAAGGTATAATTACCTTCTCGGGCTGGCCAGGAAACAGAAAAAGAGTCTCGCGCAGGTCATAAGAGAGTTGATAGATGAGCGTATACAAGAGAGGGTAATGCGAAAAGAAGAAGATCCCTTTTATGCGGTTATCGGCATTGCCGAAGGAACCGGTGAACCAGTTGCCGAAAGATACGAAGACGTGCTTTACGGGCGAGACTAATGGCTAAGGAGATCTTCATAGATACAAGCGCTTTCTATGCCTTGTTGGACGCCAAGGATCCAGCCCATGGGGTGGCAAAAGAGTATTTCATGCATTGCAAATACCCTATGTTAACCACCGAGTTCATATTTGCCGAATCTCTCTCATTAATCACGAAAAGACTGGGGAAGGGCATTGCCGTGCGCTTCGGCGAGGGACTGCGTACCAGCAAAATGATTAGAATCTCACATTCATCCGAGGAATTATTGGATAAAGCATGGGAAGAGTTCGTGCGGTTTTCCGACAAGGGTTTTGATCTAATTGACTGCCTCAGCTTTGTGACTATGGACAGTTTCGATATCAAGAGCGCCTTTTCTTTTGACAGGCATTTCGTGCAAAGAGGGTTCCACATTGTGCCGCCTATCCGTTAGCCCTCTGCTTTCCCGCCTTTCTATCTTTTTCGCCTCTTTGTACCCTCGCACTTTCCCGCCTTCGTTTTTATTGAAACGCCTCCCAGCATCCTTGCTTCCCAGCTTTCCAGCCGCGAAGCAGTCACCCTCACACCCTCGGTCTTTGGACTTTCACCTTGACACTCAGCCCGGCGTCCGTTTCCCCCACTTCCGCAGTAGATCATCCCTAAATCCGACAGGCTCCTAGGACAATCGGATAGTTCTCAAAGTGAAGCATCGCGGATTGCCTCAATCCACATGATGTTTTGAAAAAGTGGAGATACAGCCTCGTAGAACTTTCTATCGGCGGTAACTATCCGGCAAGATCGTTCATTACTCAGAGCCAGAAACAAAGCATCGTAGACAGTGCACTTGCACTGAACGGCAATTGCAAAGGACTCCGCCAACAGATCCTTGGCGCTCGAAATCTGGAGAGGGATACGTTGAAATGTGCCAATGATTTGGATACCATCGTCGGGGTCCAGATTGTAAAAACTAACACGTTTCCAGACGGTGTTGGCAAATTCGGAATAAATAGAATCAGGCGCCAGAAGAGAACATTCACCTTTCCGAAAGGCATCCCTCAAGATTAATGCCTCTTTCTCATAGGACTCTTTAAAAAACCATTTTATGACCACACTCGTATCGACTACCATTGAGGCGGGGGCGTGGCTCATCGCTCACGATCCTCGCGAATAAGAGGAGCGCTATCGCCAAGCGGACCAAGGCGGGAATAGACGCGCTCCTTTATTGCATCTGTTTCAGTCCAAATATCAGTTCCATCCTCCGGCTCTTCAAGCACTTTTTCAAGGATAGTTGCCGCCTCTTGCGTGAGAGAACGGCGGTGATAGCGCGCCCGAAGTTTAAGTTTGCGATAGGTGCCGGCAGGGATATCTCTGATGTATAACGTAGGCATTATACTCTCCTTTTCTCTAATTTTGAAATATGTTAGCATATTGCCAGCTAATTGCAATCAAAATGCAAAAACGCAAGCAAATGACTTTCCCCTTCGGTCTTTTCTTAGAGTCCCACCTTCGCACCTTCCCACCCTCCATCTTTTGACGCCCACCCTCGCACCCTCTATCTTTTTGGTTCATCTAGTTTATTTGGTTTATCTGGTTCATTGAGTTTGTCAGGTTTAGATGTTCAGAAACTCTAAGAAACAAAACAAACCAAACAAAATAAACAAGACATCTGACTTCCGCTCCCACCTTCGCACCCTCGTATCTTCCCAATTTCGGTCGTTTAACCGCCTCCCAGCATCCTTGCTTCCTGGCCTTCCAGCCGCGACGGTTACCTCCCACCTTCGATCTCTTCTCCGCCACGAATAACAAGAATGACAGGAATGGTTCTCAATCAGGAACTCAGGAAATCACGAAAAAGAGTGCATTGGACGCGGATAAACGCAGACCAGGCGGGATAAACGGAAATCCTGTCTGCGAGAATCCCCTCTGCGTAAAATCTGCGTCCTGATTTCTCCCTGCAACCCGTAACACGAAACTCGAACCCCGCAATCCGAAATCCGAAATTGGCAGTCCCACCTTCGCACCCTCCCAATTTCGGCTTTGTTAAACCGCTTCCTCGAGTCCTAACTTCCTAGCCTTCCGGCTTTATTGCCTCCCAGCCTTCATACGCTATGCTCTTTGCATCTGCACCTGCATCTCGCACCCCCCGCACCTTCGGTCTTTTCTTAAAGTCCCACCCTCGCACCTTCTATCTTTCAGCCTCTACGCCGCCACTTTCTCATATTCCACAAACCCTATAGTGATACCGTCTCGTTCGGCTCTATATATAATTTTTTCGATTCTCCTCAATATGTCGATCTCGATGAAGGAATCACCGCACTGAACGTAAACTATAGACTTTCAGATAATGTTCTTGGGAAGGCAGCAGGGATGGGATAGTTGCGCTGTTCGTATATCCCCGACCGATAACGCACCCAAAAGCTTTATCTGGAAGTCTATAGAGCGGGCACATTCCTCACCACGATAACCCTCGTTCGGGAATCACCTGTATCATCTCAATCTGCAGGCGATGTGCCTTAACACGTCAACCAGCTTATCCTTTGATGGCAAAGGCGTCCCACCCACGTGCTTGTGGTCAGGAAAAGTATCTATCCCTGGGTGATGAGGTGCGTTATCCCATCCGATTATTTGATTGTCGAGTTCATCCAGCCAATAGTAGCTGTAACGTTGCAAAGAGCTTTTGAATCTTTTTTCCCAGATTCTCAAACTACTTCCGTCAATCAACCTAAGCCCTATTTTTAGAAATTGAAAACCATATCTCTCTGTGGTAGAAGAGAATTCGACGGCTCTTATGATGTCACTAAACTCATCTAAGATCGCCCTCATCAGCTTTTCCCAAGGGCGAATCTCAGATCTTCTACCAAGCGCCGTGCTTTTTTGTATACATCATTCCAGAAGGACCATTCGACCAGGTCTTCATGAAGTTTATGATTTGCGTCCTTAGGGAGTTCTTTTTCGAAATCCTCAAAGCTGCTATGATACGTCTCCTCAAATTTCAATATATTTTTTCTTGCTTCCTCTAACTCCACCTCTTTTTCTCTCAATTGGACAGATGCCACCTCCCGCATGGCGCCTGCTACAATCCTATCTCGCAATTCAGGATCTATTTTAGAAAAACTATCCGGTATTGTTAATTCTATTTTAGTCATATAACCTCTAACCTCTTTTCCCCCAGGATAATACTGTCAAGACTTTTGCCACAGAGGGCACAGAGAACACAGGGTATCCGTAGGTTAAGCCAGAATCTGCGTAAATATTCGGTTAACCCGTCTACGGTAAATCAACAAGTTAGGCAGGATCAAAAGCCATATTTTTATCGATTTTTGTCGAAATCGGCCATTTTGAAACATTTTTGGCCATAGTCATCACTTCTAACTCATTGATTTTACGTTTAAGCGGGTTAACCGAATATTTACGAATCTGCTTACTTCCCTCTCCCGTCTCTCCAACGTTGTCGCTGGTCTCTCCAAATGCCGCAGGTACAGCCTTGGGGAGTACGGAATTCACATGGACCAGCACGCCATGCGCGAATAGCTGATCTCCGTTTCAAAATGGCCGCTTTTTCTCACTATACCCAACAACCAGGTGACCAGGCAAGTACATACACATTGAGACATGGCGTTCATGCAGGTGGTGTTTTGTGGCGCCCGCGAAAGACCGAAGTTGTCGAGCTATGATGGTGTGCATAAAAGATAGAAGTTTCGAGGCTACGAAGGTGCAAGCCGACGGTACGATAGGCTTTCTTTTCATCTGCATTGTCGTTTCCTATCTTCCCGACTGCGTGCGATTCGATCCTCTTAGCTGGCGCCAAGACACGGAGATAGTAAGAAAACATCTCAATCAGGTCACGCCATAGGCGGATTCGCCGGGGCGAAAAAACAGGAAAAAACAAACGCAACCACGAATTAGCACGAATCCGCACGAATAATCTATTCTTGGGCATTCGTGACATTCGCGTCATTCGTAGTTTCCTGTCAATCCGAAATCCGCAATCCGAAGCCGACTGTTCTACCTTCAGAACTCCTTACTTCTGTGAAGTTAGAGTGACACCTTCAATGCACATAGCGGTCTCATTCGATGCTAAGGTGTCAGGAAATATTTTGCGTACATCTCGTAACTACTTGACAAACAATGTATTTTCCCCTCATCCTGAA
>JAZDGK010000256.1:0-3394 GCA_043806955.1 Pseudomonadota bacterium
GATTGCCTCAGGGTCTCCGGTACCGGTCCTGCTTTACAATACCCCACGGCGCACGCAGATCGACATCAATATTACGGTTCTTGAAAAGATTGCCAAACACGAAAATATTGTAGCAATAAAAGAGTCCTCTCGAGATTTCTCGGATTTGACTTTAAAAATCCAACGGGTCGGAAAAGACATCAACTTCTTTGTGGGTCCATCGCCGCTCATTCTTCCGGGAATATTAATGGGTGCCACTGGATATATCAGCTCAGGCCCCATGGAGTATTTGCGGAAAGATGGATATCGGCTCTACGAATTGGCCAAAGCGGGTAAAGCCCGGGAGGCGATGCCGCTGCATTTCAAAGTGACGGAACTGTATAAGGCGCTGATGGGGATTGGGACATGGCCAGCGGCGCTGAAGGCCGGATTAAACTTGGTCGGACGCCCTGCCGGAATTCCGAGATTGCCGGTTCATCCTCTCAGTCCAGCAGAAATTGCTAAAATGAAAGAGATATTGCGTCGTAACGGTGTACTTCCTTAAAACGTACAGAACGGTACGATCGGGTGTGATTCGTAAAGAGGAAATGACATGTCTGAAGAGATACAGCGACGCATACCTAATGGTATGCGGGGTCCCAAAATTCAATTTGAATTAGACGGCGAGCCGGCGGTTGCCTACGAAGGAGAAACCATCGCTGCCGCATTGCTCGCTCTCGGAATACGGACATTCCGAGTGAGCCCAAAAGAGAAAGAACATCGAGGTCTTCATTGCGGCATGGGGGTGTGCTTCGATTGCATTGTGACCGTTAATGACCAATTGAATGTTCGGGCCTGTATGACACCGGTGGAAGAGGGAATGAAAGTTGAGACCGGTGCCAAAATTGAGAAACGTCCAACCACGAGGGGACAAGAATGAAGCGTGTTGAGGTCGTCATTGTGGGTGCGGGACCCGCCGGGCTTTCTGCAGCGATTGCCGCCGCCGAGGCCGGGGCTGAGGTACTGGTGATTGACGAGCATCCCCAGCCGGGCGGCCAAATTTACGGCCAAACGCCCGAAGCGTTTTTGGCAAAATCCGAAGAGCGGTCCTACGATCAAATCGACGGGAAACGGCTGCTTCAGCAGGCCCAATCCCTACCTATTACATTTCTAACGGAAACGACGATCTGGGCAATCTTTGATGGACGGTTACTTTCGATCCTCACCAAGAACAAAAAAAGCGAAATTTGGGCAGAAACTCTCATATTGACAACGGGGGCGTACGAACGCCCAGTGCCTTTTCCCGGGTGGACCCTTCCGGGCGTCATGACCGCCGGCGGGGTGCAGAGAATGCTGAAGATGCAGTGGGTTCTGCCTGGCAAATCCTTTCTACTTGCAGGCACGGGTCCCCTTCAGCTTGTACTTGCCAATAAGCTGATTGCCGGTGGCGCTAGGGTCCTGGGGATTGCCGATGCATCGTCCTGGCGAAATTCATGGCGGTTTTTACCGGATATGCTGAATGAACCCCGGGTGTTGTTCCAAGGGATGGCATATCTGTGGGGAATTCGTAAGGCACGAATTCCCTTGCTTAAGTCTCATGCCATTGTCCGCGCTGAGGGTCGCAATCAAGTAGAAAGAGCCGTCACTGCAGATGTGGATGAAAATTGGCACCCGATTCCGGGGACCGACCGGGTATGGGAGGTTGACACGATCTGCGTCGGCTATGGATTCATCTCCTCGGTTGAACTCGCGATACTCGCCGGGTGTCAGATCCGCTTTGAACCGAAATGGGGGTCTTGGGTCCCCGAATATGATCAAAATATGAAGACAACGGTCCCTTCTGTCTATGTTGCCGGTGACGGGGCCGGATTGGGCGGTGCTGTTGTTGCCGAGCACGAGGGATGTATTGCCGGGGTAAATGCCGCGATAGAGCTGGGCTATTACGCGAATCGCACCGGACACCCTGCGCAATCGTCCTACGAACGACTCAAGAGCCTGCGTAAATTTCGCGCTGCTCTTGATGCTCTCTGGCAATTTAAAAACGGTTTATATGATGTGATCCAAAATGACACGATTATTTGCCGCTGCGAAGAAATCCGGTATGCAGAGATCAAAGAGGCCATTGCCGCCGGCGCGGAACACGTCAATCAAATTAAATCCTGGACGCGAACTGGGATGGGGCTTTGCCAGGGGCACTTTTGTGAGGTGACGGTTGCCCATCTTCTTGCAGCGGCAACTGGCAAACCATTAGAAAAATATACTGTTCGCCCACCTGTGAGACCTTTGCCTATTGAAGCGCTTGTGGCGGAAGATGATCATGGATCTTGTAAATAACAACAGATGAATGACAGCGTTTTTCAATAACCGGTGCCATAAGATTATGGCGATAGGGAACATTCAAATGTCAAGAGAATGAGGAGGTGTGGAGATGAAAAAACGTTTTGAAATAGGACGGTCGATATTCTGTTTGGCGATTGGCGTCTTTGTCATGGTTCTTTTGGCTTCGGCCAGTCGGACGGTTTTGGCACAAGCAAAGTATCCTTCGAGGCCGATCACTTTTATTTGTGGCTTTGCAGCCGGCGGCGGTGCCGATGCATGGGTGAGAACCACCGCGAAGTATATGGGTAAAAGACTCAATGTGGATACATCCGCCACAAGTCAGCCCGGGGCCGACGGTCTCATCCAGTTGCAGAACATCATGAAAAATGTGCCAGCGGACGGATATACCCTTTCTCACATAGAAGTGTCGACTGTACTGTCGCGTGCCAGGGGCATGGCTGGACCAGACATGAGGTCACCGTCAGAAGTGGCTCTGATAGGTTCCGGGGCGCTCGAAAGTTTCTTCTTTGGTGCCAGAGCGGATTCCAAATATAAGACATTCCAGGATTTTGTCGCTGATTGCAAGGCAAGACCCGGTGAGGTGAAGGTGTCTCTCGGTGCGAACACCGGGGCCGTCTACACCATCGCCAAGCAGATGAGAGCGATGATGGGACTCGATTTCAAGTTGGTACCACTGGGAGGTTCCGCCCCGCAATGGGTAGAACTCATCGCCGGTCGAATTGACCTTGCCATCGCCGACTACTCCATGTGGCAGCCCTATCTGGGGGAGAGTGTAGAGATGAACAAGCGGCTCCAATTGCTGGTCTTGTCCGGCACGAAGCGGCATCCAGCCCAGCCCAACATTCCGATTTTTCGTGAACTGGGCTACGACATCACCCTTCCGACGTACCATGGCTTTGCCGTGCGCCCGGAGACTCCGAAGAATATCGTAGCAACGCTTGTAACGGCGTTTCAAGACACTTTTAAAGATCCAGAGTATCTGGATATGCTACCCAAGATTGGGCGACAGGGGATGTTCTATCAGTCTCCTGAAGAAACGCTGGCGATGATCAAGGATCACTGGAGGATCGCTGAAACGGTTAATTAGCATAATAGA
>JAZDGK010000257.1:0-49283 GCA_043806955.1 Pseudomonadota bacterium
GCCTCTTGCAAAATGTTCAATTTTGGCCAAGGTCAAGGAAGGCGAAGATTTTAACCGGAGGAATACTGGACGTATTTTGAGGATTAAAATCTGAGCCTGACGCAGAGATTGGGCAAAAGAGGACGTTTTGCAAGAGGCTCTATAGACTTCCAGATAAAGTTTTTGGGTGCGTTATCGGTCGGGGATGTACGAACAGGTACTATCCCCTCCCTGCTGCCTTCCCAAAAACATTATCTGAAAGTCTATAAATGGGACGCCTTTCGGTGAACGGTGAACGGTCAACGGTGAACGTTTAGGGCTTTTTCGATTGTTCCTCCGCCGAGCACGATGTCTCCGTCATACAGTACAACTGATTGACCCGGTGTTACCGCCTCGTGGTCTTCGTCGAAGACTATTCTGAGCTTATCTCCTTCGGGGAAAACGCGACAGGGAAACTCACTTTGTCTGTATCTCGTTTTGGCATGGGCCGTTGAGGGCCATGTTCCTGCGAGGTTGTTCAAGTCTCCGGCCATGAGCCCGGCGGCACGCAGGTCTTTCTTCTCACCCACAATAATCGTGTTTAGGAAGGCATCTATAGAGAGTACGTAGAGGGGATGCTTGTGAGGCACGCCTAAACCGCCCCTCTGACCGACAGTATAATGGATGATGCCCTTATGCTGCCCGAGGATGTTTCCATCAAGGTCAACGATAGGGCCTGTTTTCACTCCGGAGATTCTCTGCAGAATGAAAGCTCGAAATTCGTCCTGCTGCAAAAAGCAAAGGTCCTGGCTCTCGGGCCTTTCCGCGATCGGCAGCTTTTCCCGTCTTGCAATCTCTCGCACCTCTTCCTTCGTGAGGCGCGCCAAAGGAAAGAGTATGGAGTTGAGTTTGTCGCCGGGGATGCGGTAAAGGAAATATGTCTGATCCTTATTTCTGTCCCTGGGCTTTGCCAGAAGGTATCTTGACCCAGTCCTTTCGGTTTGGGCATAGTGGCCGGTGGCAAAAAAATCAAAGCCAAGAGAAAGCGCCCTTTCGAGAAGGACCCCGAACTTGAGAAAGCGGTTGCAGTCTACACAGGGGTTCGGTGTCCTTCCGATCGAGTACTCTGTTGCGAATTTCTTAATCACCAAGTCCTCGATTTCTCTCGAAAGGTTAATAATCTGATGAGGCATTCCGAGGAAGCCGCATATTCCGGCGGCGTCGCCTGCCGGAGTTAAACCCGACCTTGAGGGTTTATTTGCAGCCCCAGGAAACTCCATTGTAATTCCGGTTACGTCATAACCTTCTTTTCTGAGCAAATATGCGGCAACCGAAGAATCAATTCCGCCGCTCATAGCTATCAGGACTCTTGTCTTCATACTTTCATTAAACAGCAAGACTCATCACCGTCAACAAAAAGAAGTGAAAAGTAAAACGTGAAGTGTGAAGAGTGAAGAGTTAGAGTCGGTAAAGAGTGAAAAGCCTCTTTACTTTTCAACTTTTACCTTTTACTTTTCACTTGTTTTTACTTTTCACTTGTTGCTGCCGGAGGTTGGGAATGGAATGGCTTTTAGATCCGGAGGCTTGGATCGTCTTCGCGACCTTGACTGCAGTTGAGATCGTTCTGGGTATAGACAATATAGTTTTCATATCCATCCTGGCCGGCAAGTTACCCTCTAATCTACAGCCCAGGGCCCGGATGATCGGACTTACACTGGCCATGGTTACACGAATTCTCCTGCTCCTTTCCCTTTTGTGGTTCATGGGCATTACCAGGCCTCTTTTCTCTATTGCGAATCTGGATGTCTCGGTTCGGGACCTGATACTCGTTGCCGGGGGCTTGTTTTTGCTCGGCAAGAGCACCGTAGAAGTCCACGACAAACTGGAGGGGATGGAGGGAAGATCTTCGGAAAGAGCTGCCTGCGGCTTCACAGCGGTCATTATGCAAATTGCCCTGCTCGATATTGTTTTTTCACTCGATTCGGTAATAACCGCAATCGGTCTTGCTAACCAGATCGGCATCATGATGCTCGCGATAGTCTTTGCCGTCATATTCATGCTGTTCTGTTCCAAAACGGTGAGTGACTTTATAGAGCGCCACCCGACGGTCCAGATGCTTGCTCTGAGTTTCCTGCTCCTGATCGGTTTGACCCTTGTAGCCGACGGCTGCCACATGCACATTCCAAAGGGGTATATCTACTTTGCCATGGCCTTTTCCGTTTTTGTGGAAATGCTGAATACGAGGATCAGAAAAAGAACGGAGATGCCGCTGAGACTGAGGAAGGCATATCTTTCGAATCCCCCGGAAGAGCCAAGTCTTCAAGAAACGGGAGAAAACGGGGAACGGCAGCGACTCCAAAGCAGCCTTGGTGACCGCTGAAAGCCTGTCGGACTTAGGGATGATCTACTGCGGAAGTGGGGGGAACGGCCCAAATATCCCCGAAGTTTCGTTGCATAGCAACACTATGCGCCTCAACTTCGTGAATATTCGGTCTCGTTCCTCCGCTTTCTCGTGACGATCCCTTCGGCCTGTGCGTGCACGCAGACAGGCA
Organism: Pseudomonadota bacterium; assembly: GCA_043806955.1. Taxonomy (GTDB): domain Bacteria; phylum Desulfobacterota; class QYQD01; order QYQD01; family JAZDGK01; genus JAZDGK01. The sequence continues at coordinate 2,511 of JAZDGK010000257.1, forward strand.
AGTCCGACAGGCTCTTGGGCAACAATTCCTGCGCGGTACTCACTCTCCGTTCGGAAACCAAAGAAACTTCGGACGAACAGCCCGTGCCTTCCCGTGTCGGAGGGTATTTCGCGTATGATTCGCGTTGTTCTGCGATGAAATTGGTCAAAGGACCGAAAGAGAAATCGAGAGCCCATTCCAGAATGAAAGTACGGTGATCACGCATTAAATGGCAAGTCGAGCAAACAACTACCAGATTTTTCGTTGCATTTCTTCTTAGAATAGTGTCAAATATAAAGATTAAATAGTGAAAGCCTCCGTCTGGATTTGCCTGCTGCAAAGGCTGCCATGGCCAATGCAGTTTTTTTTTACCCGGCCGGATGTCTGGATACAGAGAAAGGAGGTGGAATGGGTGGCTAAAGGTTATGTGAAATGGTTCAATGAAACCAAAGGATTTGGATTTATCGCTCAGCAGGACGGATCAGATGTTTTTGTACATTTTTCGGCCATTGAAGGCGATGGATTTAAGACGCTGAAGGAAGGCCAGGAGGTCGTTTTCGACGTCGTCGAAGGCAAGAAGGGCTTCCAGGCCGTGAACGTTATTCCCGCCTAAAAGGGAGAGTATGCCAACAGGAAACCGATCCTCGTTGGAGGATCGGCGTTCCATGCATTTGCAGTCTCGGAGCAAATGTTGAATCTAGGAGCCTGCCGGACTTAGGATGATCTACCGCGATCCCCCTAAGTCCGACAGACTCCTAGACGGCCAGTCTGAGCATTGGAGCAAAAACGATGGCACAAAAATCTGGGGCTAGCTTTCAGAAACGCGAGAAGGAGAGAAAGCGGCAAGAGAAACAAAGGATGAAGAGGGATCGCCGGATCGAAGCGAAGAAGGACAAAATTGACGGAAAGTCTCGGACGGAAGAGGAAGGTGGGGACACTGCCTACCTTGCACCTGACCTTGAAGACGCGCCCCCAAAGGCTGATGAAGAACCGAGTGAATAGACCGTAATTGGTGGTCAGGGCTTGCGAACTCTGGAACGACCATCGGGAGAGAATGGTTGGCAACTTTCCAGAAAAGAGTGTATGATGCCTTGACCTCGACTGGGGTAGGATGTTTCCTGAATAGACTTTTGAGATTTCCTGCCATTTTCATCGATTACTGACTCTGCTCTCAGCAATCCCCTAAATTGCAGTGGCACAACCGGTTGGAGACGACGATGCATTTGTATCAGTCTTGGCAGTGCTGCTGCCGTATTCGCAATCCGATTGATAATTGCCTGCGGCCTTGAACATAACCAGTAAGCGTATTCTTCGCTGCTTGCTGCATTGAGGCTGGCCGGACGGTTTGCCGTTCGGCATCGGCTGAGGTACAAGATTGTGCCTCGGAACTCAAAATGAAAGGAATTAATTATGTCTTTTGAAGATTTACAGTTGGTTACACCGATAATGAAAGCCCTGTTGGAATGCGGCCACACAGCCCCAACAGAAATTCAGGCCCAGGCCATTCCCAAGATTCTGGCCGGTAGTGATTTGATCGCCTCCGCCCAGACCGGCACGGGTAAGACTGCAGCGTTTTTGCTGCCGATCCTGCAACGCCTGAGCGCTGCCGGCTCCGGGAGCAAACGCGGCCCGCGAGCGCTGGTGCTTACGCCGACCCGTGAATTGGCGGAGCAGGTCGCGCAAGCTGCCCGGGTTTACGGCAAATACCTGGGTGTGAGAGGCGCCTGCATTGTAGGTGGAATGCCGTATCAGGAACAGCGCAGAGCATTGTCGAAAGCGCCCGATCTGATCATAGCAACCCCGGGACGTCTCCTGGATTACCTGGAACGAGGATCCATTAATCTGTCAGGCCTGATAGTGCTGGTATTGGATGAGGCGGACAGAATGCTTGACATGGGGTTCATAGAGGATGTCGAGAGAATTGCCGCTGCTTCGGGAGCGGGACGCCAGACACTCTTGTTCGCGGCAACATTCGACAGGGCTGTGGCCAAATTGGCAGAGCGTATTTTGAGGAATCCGGAGCGTGTTGAGGTGACGGGTGTAAAAACAACCCATGAGCTTACGGAACAGCGCTTGCACATGGCTGACAACCTCGAACATAAGCACCGGCTGCTGCGGCATCTTGCTGCGGATCGCAGTCTGACCAAGGTGATCATATTTTCAGCCACGAAAAGGGACGCCGAGAGTCTTGCGCAAGAGCTTCGTTCCCAGGGTCATGCTGCGGCAGCGCTGCACGGCGACATGAACCAGAGCGCGCGAAACCGCACCATGAACAGCATGCGGCATGGCAGGATCAGGCTGCTTGTTGCAACGGATGTTGCTTCAAGAGGCATCGATGTGGCCGGCATCAGTCATATCATTAATTTTGATTTACCGAGAAGCGCCGAGGATTATGTACATCGAATAGGCCGCACCGGCAGGGCCGGGGCTTCGGGTATCGCCATATCTTTTGTGCTGTCGAGGGAATTCGATGAGCTCTCACGTATCGAGAAATACATAGGGGAGACTCTGTCGGAATCCGTAATCCCCGGGCTTGAGCCCGAACGATCCTTATCTCTAATGAGAAGAAACAACCGGGGATGGCGGCAGCCGTATCACGAAAGTGGGCGAAGCAGGTTGCATCAGGGCGAATTCGACCGGAAACGCAATAGACTGACCGCCGGAGACTCCGGGAAGAGGGGATGGGGCTCGGACGGAGAGTCGAAAAAGGTGATTGTTGAATACCGGAATGGAAGATCAAGCCGGACAAAATGGATAAGCTGATGATCAACAACTTATGGATTCCCACTTTCGTGGGAATGACAAATGACGGCCTCGTAAAAAGTCGTCACTCCGGTGAAAACCGGAGTCCAGAGCTGCGGCAACTACTTGAATAGACCGGATTCCCGCTGGAGTTTACCCCGTACTTGATACGGGGCTGGAATGACAAGAAGTAGTACTTTCCGACTTCTTACGAGTTCATCACAAATATAGACTTTCAGATAATGTTTTTGGGAAGGCAGCAGGGAGGGGATAGTACCTGTTCGTACACCCCCGACCAATAAGGGTCTGTCACGGAATAACTTGAGCATTCTGAGCGCCGATCCATCCCGTCCGGCTGCGTTGCTCGTCGGTTGCATACTCACAGTATGCGCCCTCCTCGCGCCTTGCCAGACGGGCGCCTCAGCACGCAGAATTGCGCAACTTATTCCGTGACAGACCCTAACGCACCCAAAAGCTTTATCTGGAAGTCTATATCAGGCGCATTCTATTAAAAAACTATACCACGATTCTCATAAAGTCAAGGGTGCCGGCGTAACCGTTCGCCGTTGACCATTTTCCGTTCACCCTTTTAACCTACCCAACTTCTCACCTTCTCACCTTCCATCCTTTTCGCATTCCGCAATTGATGCACCCCACGCAGTATTTTTTGTACAAGGGACCAAGATGGAAAAACCCCGATCAATTCTGGCAGGATTGAAACGTACGCAACTGGATCAGCCAATAACCATCCCCTCCAGCCGCAAAAGCGATTGCCCTTTGCAAATAATTGTGCTATAGGGAGCTATCCTTATGATGTGGATTTCTCGCAATTAAACCGGCTGTGAATTCTCCCCAGAGCGCAAGTTCAGAATCTTTCCGCTTGGACGATCTTCCTGACTTTCTCGATCAACTGGATCGGGCAGGTATTGCTGCTTTCTTCGTGGAAGACGGCCGGTGCAGGAGCGTAAACAACTCGTTCTGCATTCTGTTCCAAATAGAATCTGCAGGCAAAGCGATCGGCGCCAGAATGACTGATTTCCTGCCCGATACATCTTCGTCGCAGAACTTGACATCATTCTGCACCCAACCCTCCCCGGTATCCGAAAGGCCGTTTCGTCTGGAAATACAATTCGCGTCCATAGCAGGGAGAACGGGTGCGTACCTGGGTGTGATTAAGCATCCGTCCATAAATCTACTCAAAAAAAGGACCATGCCGGCCGGCGCTGCGTCACCTGAGTTCTCATCGAGTTCCTCCGGCGACAGTTTCGGCCCTTGCGCCATGGAAGGATTCGAAGATCTCGCCGCATGGATAAAAAGAGAATCGGATCTAAACCTTGACTATTACAAGTCCAGAACCGTTGTGCGCCGTATCGAAAAGCGCTTGCTGGAGACAGGATGCAAAAATTGCCATGACTACTTGAATCTCCTGAAGAACAGTGCGGGCGAAAAGCGAAACCTGACTGAGTATCTGACAGTCGGGTTCACGGAGTTTTTCAGGGACGTCAAGGTTTTTGGCTTCTTGAAGGAGAGAATCTTTCCCGAAATTATTAACGGCAGGAAGTGTGCCGGCTCCGAATGCAACGGCCGCGATGCCCGAAAAGACGACATAAGGATCTGGTCCGCGGGAACGGCCAGTGGAGAAGAGGCTTATTCTGTGGCCGCTCTTGCGCTTGGCGCCTCTTCGGGCACGAGTCTGTTGCCCGTAGTATTTGCGACCGATGTCAGCGAAAACAAGATAAATATAGCGCGCAAGGGTGTGTACAGTTCAGAAAAGAGCTGGGGGATTCCCGCCGAGATGAGAAACCTTTATTTCTCATCAACTTCCAAGCTTTCCTTCAAAGTGTCCGATGCCATCAGGCGTCTATGCGTCTTTGGGCGCCATAACCTGATTGCGGATCCCCCTTACGGAAACATGGACCTGGTGCTTTGCCGGAACGTAATGATTTATTTCACGCCAAAACTTCAAGAGCAGATCACAGCAAACTTGATGTGGTCCTTGATCCCCGGCGGCTATCTGGTGCTCGGAAGCTCTGAATCGCTGCCGGGATCCGCAATGGGTAAATTTGAAGTAGTCGAGTCGGAATTGCACATTTATCGGAAACGCAGATAAGGAGCGTAGTTCATGGGTGTCAACGGGGCTGCACGCGTAATGATTATCAACGCTTACGAGAAAGCGATGGATAAGATCGCAGAGTATTGGAAAACTGAAATAGAACCCGTAATCGGCGGGAGTTTTGAAGAATCCACCGGGCTGAAACCGCTGTTTTATGATCTCTGGCATTTTCCACCGGAATCCACCCATAATTTCTTAAGAGAACTGACTCGCGATGTTCAGCAGTGGCCCAAAATTTCTGAGGCCGTTGTAGCTATATCTACAAATATCTTAATCCCGCAGATTCTGGAAGAATGTCGAGACAGAACCGATCCGGCAAAGTGCATGGAGTTGTTCCATCATAGTCTTTCGCAGACTGTGGCCGAGATTACAAGGGCTTCCATTCTGGAACTCAATACTACACTGCGTCAGTTCCAGGAAGAACACCAGTCCACTGTTGAAGAGATCCGTTCCATGAATGAAGAGCTTCGCACGGCAAATGAGGAAATTAGAGCTTCTCTTGATGAAGTGCGACAGTTCAAAGACAGATTGGAACTGATGACCAATCAGGCGAGTGATGCCATACTCGTTGTCGATGCTTCAAGCTATCAAATTACTGAGGCAAATCGTAAAGCCGAAGAAATATTTGGCTGGTCGCGCAGTGACATGATAGGCAGCTCACTGGTGCGACTCTGCCCGGCATCCCACCTTCGGCTTCTTTTTGAACGTTTAGATAAATTGGGGCGCGGCGGGCAAATCCGTTTTGATGACGTACCCTTTATCTCCAGAGATGAAAGGGAATTTCCGGTAAGTGCAAGTATCGCACGGGTCCAGACGGACGAAGAGAGCGTATATTTTATGATCCTGAGGGATATCCTTGCACGCAAGCAGACAGAAGAAGCGCTGGTTCGTGCCAAAGAGGACTGGGAAAACACATTTGATGCCATAACCGATCTGGTTATGCTCCTGGACAACGAACACACCATAGTCCGTGTAAACAAAGCGGCAGCAGAAGCCCTGGCCGCGACAAAAGAGGACCTGATCGGGAGAAAATGCTACGAGATCATACATGAGACCAGCCGTCCGATCAAACAATGTCCCCTCACTGTAACCATAAATAAGATGAAACCCCATACACGTGAAATCACCATCCCGATGATTGGAGGGACATTTATATGCGCCACGGCCCCCATGATCGATCGTGAAGGGAAGACAGTGGGATTTACCCATACTCTCAAGGATATTACCAAATCAAAACAGCTTGAGCTCTCCTTTCATCAGGCAATGAGGATGGAATCCATAGCAACTCTGGCCGGAGGCATTGCTCATGACTTCAATAATCTCCTGATGGGCATCCAGGGATATACATCTTTAATGATGAACTCACTTCCGCCCACTCATAACCACTACGACATGCTCAAGAGGATTGAGGCCTCGGTGACCAGCGGTGCGGAATTGACAAAACAACTCCTGGGTTTTGCCAGAAAAGGCAAATATGATGTGAAGCCGGTCAGCCTCAATGAAATTATCAGGAAAAGTCTGGCCATATTCGGACGCGCCAGAAAAGAGATAATTATTGGAGAAAAGTACAGAGAAGACCTGTGGGCGATTGAAGGTGACCAGGGTCAGATAGAACAGGTGCTCTTAAACTTGTACGTGAATGCCTGGCAGGCCATGCCGGCGGGCGGCGAACTCCATTTGGAAACCGACAATCTGGTTGTAACGGAAGACGTTATCAGTCCTCTGAATCTAGACTCCGGCAAATACGTTCGCGTCTCTGTAGCCGATACCGGTATCGGCATGGATGAAAAGACCCAGCAGAGAATCTTTGACCCGTTCTTTACGACGAAAGAGATGGGGCGGGGCACGGGACTCGGACTGGCATCTGCATATGGCATCATCAAGAACCACGGTGGCATTATTACCGTCAAGAGCAGAGTCGGTTATGGTACCGTGTTCACCATATATCTGCCCGCCTCGGACAAAGAAATAACCCCGGATATTCCTCCGGGAAAGGCAGAAATGGAAAAAGGCAGTGAAACCATTCTGTTGATTGACGATCAACAGATCGTCCTCGAGGTCGGAAAGGAACTTCTGGACGCTCTGGGATACAATGCAATTCTGGCGCGATCGGGTCACGAGGCCGTCGAAGTCTATAAACAGAGGATAAACGAGATAGACCTGGTGATCATTGATATGATTATGCCCGGCATGGATGGCGGGGAGACTTACGATGTCTTGAAACGTTTGAACCCCGGGATAAAAACGATTCTTTCGACAGGTTACAGCATCGATGGAGATGCTGCAGAGATTATGAAACAAGGGGTAAACGCCTTTATCCAGAAGCCGTTCAGCATGAAAGACCTCGCGAACAAGATAAGGGAGGTGCTGGATAAGTGAGTTGCGAGTTTCGGGTTTCGGGTTACGAGTCGCGTGTCAAAAGCTTCGATTTAACTGGTTTGTTTAGTTTGTTTGGTTTGTTTCGTTTGTTTCGTTTCCCAATTCACTCCCGTATACAACCCGCAACTCCTCAGCACTCAATACTCAGCACTCATCACTCTCTTCTCAATCCGCAATCCGCAATCCGAAATCAGGACGCCCGCAACTCGACTATATCTTCAATGCCACCTCCGTGGCGCTTCGGAGCGCCGAACCGAGATTGCCCGGGGTTTCGGCTTCGCCCACATGGACGAGCTCTTTCACCCTACCTTTCAACTGCTCGAACAGCGTCTTGTCAGGTCTTGCACCTGCCGCCAGTACGATAGTGTCCACTTCGACCTGGAACTCTGATCTGTCCTTATTCTCAAGAGAGACAAAGGTTCCTTTTATTTCGACGACCCTCGTCTCGACGAATACTTTTACGCCCTTTTCTTCTAATCTTTCAATCAATCGTCCCCGCGGAATTTCTTTGCTCTTCGGAATGATTTCAGGGAGGACTTCCACAATCATAACCTCCCTTCCCGGACGGGCGATCAAATCCGCAGTTTCGCATCCAATGTCGCCGCCGCCGATAACAAGCACTCTTTCTCCCAAAGAGGCCCCTTTCCGGTAGAATTCCCGTGCATCAATAACCATCTCGGATTCTATGCCGGGGATCGGCAGGCGGTTCGGTATTGACCCGGTCGCCAGAACCACCGTGTCTGCGTGCGAGTCAATCACGCTCTGTGCCGTCCCCGCAAGGACCAGACTTATTTTGGCGCCGCTTCTCTTTACAGAGTCTTTGAGATGACGCAGGGCCTCTGTCATTTCGTCTTTGAACAGGGCCTTGTTTGCCAGGCGCAACTGTCCCCCAAGTTCGGCCTCACGCTCCCACAGATCTACGTCATGGCCTCGTTTTGCCGCTACGATTGCGGCTTGCATCCCGGCCGGCCCCCCGCCTATAACCAGGACCTTTTTTCTCACTGCTGCGGGCAAAACCGCCCAGAGATATTCAAGGCCTGAAAATGGATTAACTGTGCACGCCCTGCCCAAACCGGGCACCCCCTTCTCCGTACAATCCTCAAGACAGTATACGCATCCTCTTATGCCTGCGACATCGCCGGAAAGCGCTTTGGATGGCAGGTCCGGATCAGCCACAAGCGCCCTGGCCATTGCCACAAAATCTGCTTTTCCGCTTGAGATTATCTCTTCGGCCAGAGCGGGGGTATTTATTTTTCCTATGGCGATTACGGGAATGGAAACTGCCGCTTTAATACGGGCAGCCACATCAGTCAGGCAGCCCGGAGCCGCATCATGACCCGGTATGGTTATGTATTTGGTGCTTTTGTTTCCCGCATTGGCAAGGATTGCATCACAGCCGGCCTTTTCCGCCCACACAGCGACCGCAGCGGCATCCTCAACTGTCAAGCCGCCGGGAACAAACTCGTCGCACGCGAGCTTGACCATAACAGGAAAGCTTCCGCCGGTATATTCTTTAGCTTTCGAGATAAGATCCGTCAGAAAACGAGACCGGTTCTCGAGCGTTCCGCCCAAGTCGTCAACCCGCTTATTAGTAAGCGGAGATAATAGCCGGGATATCAGGTCCCCATAACTTGCCTGAATCTCTATCCCGTCATATCCCATGTTTTTTGCAAGTGCCGTACCTCGGGCCATAATTTCCATTATTTCCGATGCGTCTCTTGAAGACATACCGTTGGCCAGGTCAATCGCCCAGGTCTCGCCCTTCTTCTTGGCCCCGGGAACCCCGGCTTCACAGACTCTCTCCTTGGGATAGTTCAATTGCATGAAGGCCTTCGCGCCTGCCATATGGATGGTGTTGAGCAACTCCGAAACGCCGGCACGATGTTCATCGGTATCCGCCCGGATTTCCTGCGGTCCCTTGTAGGCACGAGGATAATCCAGGCAAAGGCAATCCAGGATAATCAAAGAGACCCCGCCTCTGGCACGCCACGCGTAAAACGCCTTCATACGGTCGTTCACTTTGCTGTCGGTGGCGTATTTGGTGGGATAAAGAGGCATGATAATCCTGTTCCGCAAATCGCATTTGCCGATTCTGCCCGGCTGAAAAACGTGGGGAAAATGCATATATCCTCCTGTAAGAAACTTAGAAGTCTCAATCATACCATTTTAGGATCGATTTCCAATGTTCAATGCTCAATAACCAATTTCCAATCAGGATCAACTACCTTGGTGGACATTGAGTATTGGCCATTTGATATTGGGAATTGACCCATGCGCGGTATATTGACTTCCAGATAAAGCTTTTGGGTGCGTTATCGGTCGGGGTCATTCCGGCGAAAGCTGGAATCCGGTAATTTCAAGCAGATTAGAATACTCCTGGACACCGGTTTTCACCGGGGTGACGACTCTTGCAAGAGCCTCATGCGAAAAAGTCTTTTCGGTGAACGGTCTACTGTGAACGGTGAACGGTTTATGGCGGGACTACTGCTCTGTAGTCGTAAACAATCGATAGAAACGAACAAAATAATCGACCCCCGACCAGACTGTCAGAATAAGAGCCAGCCACAAGAGAACTGTGCCGAGATCATGAAAATCGATGCCGACATACTGGAAATGAATGAGGATCGCTATCAGCGAGATGATTTGTAATGTAGCTTTCATTTTGCCCAGAGCGCTGGCATCGATCACGACCCCCCCGGTTACGCCGATCGCACGAAGACCGGTTATTGCCATTTCTCTTCCAATGATGAGAAAAGCCACCCATGCGCTCACTCGACCTTTTGGGATCAAAGCGATAAGTGCCGCGGATATCAGTAGCTTATCAGCCAAGGGGTCGAGCAGTTTACCCAAGGCGGTCACACATCTCTGCCGCCGCGCGAGGAATCCGTCCAGAAGATCTGTTATCGAAGCCAGAGAGAAAAAAAAAGCCGCCCAGAAAGCCGCAAGCGGCCCATCCGAGCGGCTGACCAGAAGCATCACTAAAGGGACACAACCAATGCGAAAAAGAGTCAGACTATTAGGCAGATTCCATATTCTGACCGGCCTTGTTCTTTCCATAGCGCAATCATAACATCTTGTTATCTCCGGGACCATATTTCTTTTTATAGCTTCTGAGATAGGTCAGGACCTTCTGAACGTAGCCCTGTGTTTCCTCAATCTTTGGAATTTGCCATGTTTGGGCTACTCTTTCAGGGCCTGCATTGTATGCGGCCAAGGCGAGGGGAACGTCTCCGTTGAACATGCCCAGAAGCCGCTTCAAGTATTGTACGCCACCAAATATGTTGTCTGCCGGATCGAATGGGTCCATTACAGACATTTCCTGAGCCGTCACCGGCATAAGCTGCATCAGGCCCTGTGCTCCCTTGCGGGAAACGGCGCGATGATTAAAATTTGACTCTGCCTTAATCACCGCCCTGACCAGATCATTATCCACACCAAAATACCGGCAGGCGGCATCGATCAGCGGCTCGTACTTTTTTGACCCTCCTTGAGATATGCGCCGTGTACGCTTAGGTTGCCGGGGATCATCGACCTCGAGAAAAACCTTGTAGCGGCCATCATTCGGTACGTTGCTGAAGTGCACAACACCCTCTTCATCCGTGAAACTGTAGATATTCGCCTCTGCAACTGTGGCGCCTGCAAAAAGGGCCGCCAGAAAAAAGAAGAGTATGACCTGCACCCGATAACCTCCCTTGTAATGGTTCACCGTTATCCGTTCACCGTTCACCGTAAAGGCTCATAAGAGTCGAGTCCATGCGACCTGTTGCTGGAGCTGGTTCCAGGTTCAGGGTTCAGAGTTCACGGTTAAATTTGGAACTGTAAACCGTGAACGTAGAACCATCAAGTCGGATAGGCGGCCCTTTCCAGGGCCGCCCGGCGACCGAGGCGTCCATTGTGGGCGGGGTTAGAAAACCCCGCTTATCCGCGTCTCGTGTTACGAACCCATTTTGGATGCCCATTTGTGTGGATCCATACTTAGTCTCCGTTCAGAAAACTATTTAGCCGTACCTACTTTCTTCCAATCCTCCAAAAACTTCTCCAATCCGCTGTCGGTTAGAGGATGTCTTGCAAGCTGAGAAATAACCTTGAACGGTATTGTTGCGATATCGGCGCCCATCAGTGCAGCCTCGAGTACGTGCACCGGGTTTCGGACGCTTGCAACTATGATCTCCGTCCCAAATCCATAGTTATCATAAATACTGATAATATCTCTTACAAGATCCATGCCCACTTGAGAGATATCATCAAGTCTCCCCACAAACGGACTGACATAGGTCGCCCCGGCCTTAGCTGCCATTAATGCCTGAACCGGCGAAAAAACGAGGGTTACGTTCGTCTTGATCCCGGCGTCACTGAGGGCTTTGGTAGCCTTGATGCCCTCGGTAGTCATGGGGACCTTGATTACTATATTATCGGCGATTTTGGCCAATTCTTTAGCCTCTTCCACCATTGCCCCGGCTTCGAGGCTAACGACCTCCGCACTCACCGGGCCTTTCACTATTTTACAGATTTGCTCCAGCAGCTCGGCAAATGGTTTGTCTTCTCTGGCAATGAGAGACGGATTTGTAGTTACGCCGTCAATCAGGCCCATGGTATTTGCTTCGCGTATTTCGTCCAGGTTGGCCGTATCTATAAAAAACTTCATTTGATACTCTCCTTTTTCGAGTTACGTGTTGCGTGTTGCGTGTTGCGTGTTATCGAAACTCGATTTGTTACTTCTAGTATTTCAAGCGGAATCAATCTTTGTCGGGTTTCGCCTTGCTCATGCCGGCTTATGCAGATCAAGGAACTTCTCTCTGCATTCGGTGCTGCAAAAATAACACGTTTTGCCTTTCCAATCAATTGTCAGGGCCTGGTTTTTGGGAAAATAAATATGGCAAACGGGATCTTCGACCAGTTCTGCGGTAACAACATCCGGCCTTTGCGGGCTCTTTTTTGCGGAAGACTGACTGACCGACCGCATGCCCTTATATATCTGGTAAACTACGAAAGCCACCGCAAGGTAAAAAAATAGTCTCATTTCAAATTTTTTTCTCTATCCTGAGAACTCTTTGTCCCTTTTCAGACGTCTCAGCCAGCAGATCGCTAATGGGCCGCTTGAGGGTCGGATGCACCAGTTCGGGATTCAATTCGCAGAGAGGAATCAGTACAAAGCGGCGCTCTGTGAGCTTGGGATGCGGTACAATCAGATCATCGGCTTCGCATACGTCATCCCCGTACAGAAGCAAATCGAGGTCGATAACACGCGGGCCGTACCTTCCGATTTCCCGCCTGCCCATACCAGCCTCGATCCTTTTCAGTAGATCGAAGATTTCCCGTATCCTCAGGGCACTTCTAATCTGTGCTGCCGCATTGACATACCATCCCTGCTCTTTCAGCTCCTGAGGCTCGGTTCGGTACAAGGATGAAAGCCGCAGTGCACCATCAAGGGACCCGGACAGAAGCCTCACTGCCTCCAGGCAATTGGCTTCGGCATCGCCCATGTTGGATCCAATTCCGATATATGCTACGGATTCACATTTGTTCACCGTTCACCGATTTGGTTTGTCTGGTTTATCTGGTCTGTTTAGTTTCTTGGTTCCGTGTCATTCCGCAATCCGCAATCCGCAATTCCTAGAGCCCGATCTTCTTGATCCTCTCCACTGCCTCCCGCAATCTCTCTTTATTGACAGTCAGGGCCATACGTATATATCCCTCGCCGGGGTCGCCGAACCCGTTGCCGGGGGTAGTCACTATGCCGGTTTTCTCCAGGAGAAGAGAAGTGAATCCGGCCGAAGTGTAGCCCCCCGGCACTTCTATCCACAAATAAAAAGTGGCCTTAGGGCTTTCCACTGAGAGGCCTGACTCTCTCAAGCCGTTAACCAATAAGCTGCGTCTTTCCGCATAAACGGCCTGCATCTCCCGAACGCAAGCCTGATCGCCGTCCAGTGCCGCCATTCCCGCCATCTGTATGGCCTGGAACACGCCCGAGTCGATATTGCTCTTTATCTGTCCCAGCCCGGCGATCACCTGCGGATTTCCCACGGCAAACCCGATGCGCCATCCGGTCATATTGTACGTCTTCGACAAGGAGTGAAATTCAATTCCCAAATCCTTGGCACCTTCGACCTCGAGAAAACTCGGAGGCCTGTAACCATCAAAAGCCATTTCGCTGTACGCCGCATCATGGCAGACAATGATCTCGTATTCTGCCGCAAAATCCACAACTTCTCTAAAAAAGTCCGGAGAGGCCACCGCGGAGGTGGGATTATTCGGGTAGTTTATGAACATCAAACGCGCTTTTCGAGCCACATCCGAAGGGATAGACTGGAGGTCGGGCAGGAAAGCGTTTTCCTTCAGAAGCGGCATATGGTAGGGCTCGCCCCCGGCAAAGAGAGTACCGATATCATAAACCGGGTATGCGGGAGTCGGTACCAGCGCCACGTCTCCGGGGTTGATAAAGGCAAGGGGAATGTGAGCTATCCCTTCCTTTGATCCAATCAGGGATACAACCTCCTTCTTCGGATCAAGTGAGACCCCAAAGCGCCGCTCATACCATCCGGCCACGGAAAACTTGAAATCCTGCATCCCGGAATAGGAAGGATAGCGATGGTTTTTCGGGTCAGCCGCAGCTTCTTTGAGCTTGTCAATGATATGAGGCGGGGTCGGTATGTCCGGGTCTCCGACTCCAAGATCGATGATATCAACGCCTCTGGCCCGTACCTCTTCTTTCATCCGATCTATCTCTGCAAAAAGGTACGGCGGCAGTTTTTTCAGCCGCTCTGCTCTTTCTATCTTCATCATCTCAAATTACCTTTCATAATAATAGCTTTCAGCCCTCAGCCATCAGCTTTCAGCAAGTCGAGCAGGGTGCCTTCGCCCGCTCTTTTCAATCCGAAATCCGCATTCCGAAATCCGAAATAAGGCATCACTCAGCACTCTATTTCTAAGTGTCCCAATCCCCTCCACCACTATTTCTACGGTGTCTCCCGGGACCATAGGGCCGATTCCGGAAGGCGTTCCTGTGGAAATAATATCGCCAGGCAAAAGCGTCATAACTGAAGAGATAAACTCTACCAATTCGGGCACCCCAAAGATCAAATTGCTCGTATTTGAGGATTGGCGCAACTTGCCATTGAGGTAGGACTCGACCTTCAGGGACGAGGGATCCAGTCCTCGCGCGATGCAGGGACCAATGGGGGCGAAAGTATCGAAACTCTTTGAACGTGTGAACTGAACGTCCTTCTTCTGCAAATCCCGGGCGGTCACATCATTCACGCAGGTATAACCAAGGATTACATCGAATGCTCCGGCGGCCGGCACAAAACGGGCCTTCTTTCCGATAACTACGCCCAGTTCGGCCTCATAATCCACCCTGGTACTCATTCGCGGGTAGACTATGGGCGCATCCGGTCCGGTTACAGCCGTTCCCGGCTTGAGAAAAATCAGAGGGTCCCCGGGTATCGCAAACCCGAGTTCCGCTGCATGGTCCCGGTAATTCATGCCCAGCGCCACGATTTTTCCGGGCTGACACGGCGCCAGCAGTCTGACTTCCGACAGCTCGCGGAACTCTTCGGTTACCTCAAAATCGGCAAATATGTCGCCCCGGATTACCTCTACGTTCTCTTCCGACAGTCTCCCGAATCCGATCCGACCATCGATTTCGAATCGCACGTATCTTTCGATCACTTTTTCAGCCCCAGAACGTCCTGCATGTCATACACGCCGTTTGGCTGTCCGACGATCCATTTGGCTGCCCGTATCGCACCCCGGGCAAAATTGTCCCGGCTGTGTGCGCGGTGGGTTATCTCAATTCGTTCACCCATTCCGGCAAAAAGGATTGTATGCTCTCCTACGATATCACCGCCCCGGACCGTCTGGATGCCTATTTCCTGTGCGGTCCTCTCTCCGATCATGCCATGGCGTGCATAGATTCCGGCCTTTTCCAGGTTGCGGCCCAGAGTGTCGGCAATAACCTGCGCCAGCTTGATTGCCGTCCCGCTCGGGGCATCTTTCTTCAGACGGTGATGGGCTTCCACAATCTCCACATCGTAACCGTCACCCAAGAGCCTCGCGGCCTCCTGAACCAGCTTGTAGAGCACGTTTACTCCGACGCTCATATTGGGCGCCACAACGCAACGAACCTCGCCGGCCATTTTTTTGATTTCGCTCAGCTCGTCCGGCATAAAACCGGTAGTCCCCACGACTATGGCCTTTTTGTGTCTGGCCGCAAGCCTGACATGCTCCAGCGATGCCGTATGATAAGTGAAATCCACGATCACATCACCTTTATCGATAACTGATTCCAGTCCGCCCGAGATGGGAATCCCCATCTTTCCAAGTCCCGCCACATCGCCCACATCCTGGCCCACGGCAGCATGCCCGGGCTTTTCAAAGGCTGCAACCAGTTCAATTCCGTCGGCATCTTTCACCATGTGAATATTGCGTCCGCCCATCTTGCCGGCTGCCCCGGCCACTATCGCCTTAATCATCATTACCTCCAATCGGGTTGCGAGTCAGTAATTAGTATCCGTTCACCGTTGACCGTTCACCGTTCACCGAAAAGACGTTTCTCGCGCTTTTCAGGTAATATTTGGCTCCTGGTCTCTGGTTCCTTGTCTTTTGGCATCAGGGACTAAAAACCAAAACGGAATACGCGATCACCGTGACTCTTTGCCAAAAGACGCTTTTCAGGTTCTTACGGACAACGGTGAACGGTTACAGTAATTACAAGTTTCGCGTCCTTTAACTCGCAACACGGAACCCGTAACTCGGAACGTTCTTTACTTAATCAGCCCGTAGTCCTTCAGCACCGCCTTCAAACGGTCGATATTTTTGGATGACATCGGCACGAGCGGCAGCCTCACTTCATCGGAAATCATACCCATCAGTCCGAGAGCCGTCTTGGCCGGTACCGGATTGGTCTCGAAAAACATTGCCTGGAAAAGCGGGAACAACTTATAATGGAGTTCCTGCGCCTTTTTCAAATCTCCGGCATCAAAGGCGTTGTACATATCGGCCATGTCCTTTGGGGCCACGTTCGAGGCCACAGATATCACGCCCTTGCCCCCCACGGCCAGTGTGGGAAGAACCGTAAAATCATCACCGGACACAAGGCTGAATCCTTTCTTTGCCAGCAGGATTACTTCGCTGACCTGCTGAAGACTACCCGTAGCCTCCTTTATGCCCACGATAGTCTTTATCTCCGAAAGACGAGCAACCGTTTCAGGCAGCATGTTCACGCTGGTCCGGCCCGGCACGTTATAAAGAATCATAGGAATATCAACTTCTTCCGCGACGGCCTTGAAATGCTGGTATAGGCCTTCCTGTGTGGGTTTATTATAGTAGGGCGTAATTAACAGCGCCGCATCCGCCCCCGCCTTCTTTGCGCTCTTGGTAAGCTTTATGGCCTCATCGGTGCTGTTCGAACCTGTCCCGGCGACGACCGGCACCCGTCCGGCCACGGTCTGTATGGTGATATCGACCACGAGCTCGTGCTCTTCGTAGGACAATGTCGCAGATTCACCGGTTGTTCCACAGGGGATGATGGCGTGCGTTCCATTCTTCACCTGGAATTCAATCAGCTTCTTCAGCCCCTTCTCATCCACCTTGCCTTTTTTGAAGGGGGTAACAATGGCCACCATCGCACCCTTTACTATCTCCTTTTTCGTCTTGCTCTTCATAGCGCCTCCCATATTAGGCCCTCATAGATGATCCTGGCTTCGCCTTCCAGAAACACGTCGCATATCCCATCCGGGGCCGATTTGAAATATACATTGAGTGTTTCACCGCCGCGCGTATGTACGCAGACCGGTGATTTCACGCCCTCGCGTAAAGATGCGATAATGGCTCCGGCTACGGATCCCGTGCCGCAGGCCAGAGTTTCGTCCTCCACACCGCGCTCGTAAGTGCGTATGGCAATGCTGTTCTTATCGAGCACTTTCACAAAATTGGCATTAGCACCGGCGGGTTGGAATTCTTCATGAAAACGTATTTTCCTGCCGATTTCCCGCACATCGATGCTCTCCAGTTCGGGAAGGAGACAAACCGCATGCGGCACCCCGGTGTTTATGAAATGTAGCACCCACGGGTCCCCGTTTGTCAATATCTTTATGCCGGGCCGGAGGCCGTGCGGGCGAACCATCTCCAGATTCACTCTGAGGTCCAGGACTTCCGCTTTGATCAGCCCGGCCAGAGTCTCGAAAACCATTTTCTGCCCGGCAATTCCGTTTACATAGGCAAACCGGGCCGCACATCTCCCGCCGTTGCCGCACATTTCAGCCTCGCTGCCGTCGGCGTTATAGAACCGCCACTTGAAATCAGTGCCCGATTGCGCCGGAGACTCGATCAATATCAATCCGTCAGCGCCCACTGAGACTTTGGGCCGGCAAAGGCGCCGTGCTGCGTTTGATCCCTCAGAGATCGAAATGACCCCGGAACGATTATCGATAACGATAAAGTCATTTCCGCTCCCGCTCATTTTAAAAAAAGGGATTTTCTTACCGGGGATCATCTGCCCCTCGATCCGCGAAATCCGGGATTTCCTCGCCGCGCACGAGCGACTCGTAATCTTCCCTGCGTCGTATAACGGAAAACTGATTACCTTTGGCCATGACTTCCGCTACCCGTGGACGGCTGTTGTAATTCGATGACATGGAAAAGCCATAAGCCCCCGCGCTCATCACTGCAATGAGCTCTCCCGGCCTGAGAACCGGAAGCTCTCTACCCTTTGCCAGAAAGTCCCCGGACTCACAGATCGGTCCGACCACATCGGCCTTTACTCTTCCTCCGTTACTACTGTTGACCGGCCAGATAGCATGGTACGAACTGTAAAGGCTTGGTCTCGCCAAATCGTTCATTCCGGCATCAACGATATAGAAAGTCTTGTGACCGTTATTCTTGGTGTATAATACTTTGGAGACCAGCGCTCCTGCGTTTCCCACAAGCACGCGCCCGGGTTCGAGAATCAGTGTTGCGTCAAGAGAGCTCATCTCGTCCATGATAGCGGAGGCGTATGCCGCAGGGTGAGGAGGCTCTTCCTGATCATACGTTATCCCCAGTCCCCCCCCAAGGTCGAGATAGCGGATACGTATACCTTCAACCTGGAGTTCTGCAATGAGTTCCTTCAGTTTTTTCAGGGCCTCCACAAACGGCTCAACTTCGGTGATCTGAGACCCTATGTGGCAGCTCACTCCAATGATCTCAATATTTGACAGTGCCCGCGCCTTCTTGTACTCGGCAATAGCGCGCTTGATCTCAATCCCGAACTTGTTCTTTTTTAGACCCGTTGAAATATAGGGATGAGTTTTCGGATCCACATCCGGGTTGACCCTCAGTGCTATCCGCGCTTTCGCGTTCATTCTGCCGGCGGTCTCGTTCAAGGCATCCAGCTCTTCTGAGGATTCGACATTAAACATCAGGATACCGGCCCTGAGCGCGAACCGGAGCTCGTCGAGACTCTTTCCCACGCCCGAATAGACAATCTTTTCCGGTGGGACACCGGCGCGCAGTGCCCGGTAAAGTTCCCCGCCTGAAACGATGTCCGCGCCTCCCCCCATTCGAGCGAACAGGCTGACAATAGCGAGATTCGAATTCGCCTTAAGAGCGAAACAGACCATGTGGGGAACCTTACCAAAAGCTTGGTCAAATGTCTCAAAGTGGTGAGTGAGGGTACTGTGGCTGTAAATGTAAAAAGGCGTGCCCACTGTTTCCGCTATGGAAGCAATCGGGACGTCTTCACAGTATAGATGATCATCCCTGTAATTAAAGTGGTGCAAATCTCACGTCCTCCAGAAGATGTTAACCGTTCACCGAGGAAGTTTATTAGTTTATTTAGTTTGTTTGGTTTCCCTACTCACTCCCGCATACCACCCGAAACTCCTCATCACTCAGTACTTTCCCATCATTCCGAAATCCCAAATCCGAAATCCGAAATAGAAAGACTCAGCACTTCTATTCATCCCTGATTTCCGGTCTCGGTGGCGGCGTCTCTCTCGCGGCCTCGGGTAGGGCGGTCGCCTCATTGCTTTCGCCCCCTTCGATAAACGTCCCTCTAATCTCCCTGAAGCTCCTGATCTTATAGGCGTACGATATACCGTTAATTACAGAATGGTCCTCGAACACGCTCTCAGTAAGATTCCCCGGAACAGTCAGGCGCTTGAACGCGCCGTTTCCCTCGCGCCGGTATATATGATAATACACTGGTCCCGTGACGGAAGCATTACCAGGGGGGTCCAGCTCAATTTCACCCATCCATCCCCGGCCTGAGCCTCGAGTTCGGAAGGAGACCCCGGTGGCGCCTCAAAATAGACTGCCATGGGAGCGGATATCTGGCCCTCCCACCCATCCTCATCTACAGCCTGAACGGCATATACGTATTTATGCCCGCAGGCAACGTCCTTGTCTTCGAAACGGGCCGCATTATTCGCAGACCCGTCTCTTCCTACGCGTGCCCAACTGACGAAATGGGTTCTCGTGAACCGGACAGGGCAGCTTGGGCAGTCTTCGGCAAAGCTGTTCATACCTTTGTATACTTTAAATCCTGAAATCTCAACCGGAGATCCCTCCTTGCGCTTCAAAGGCGGTTTCCAGGTCAGGATAACGGATCGATCGGTTACCGCTGAGGAAAGCTCTGTTACTTCTCTGGGGACAGCCTGTGACGGGGACACCGGCAGCATCTTCTTCCCGCAGGAAGCGGTGCACATGAACAGAGTCGACGTAAGGGACGCGGCCAAAAGTAATTGTCCCACCTTGCTTGTCCTTTGGTCCGTCTTCCGCGTTGCACCACAGGTTACATACGAAAAGTATGCGCCCTTTGATGCGCCTTGAATACGAACCAAAATCCTGCGCCATCTGGAACAATTATTTTCGGCCGAGTCCCTAAAACATATACTCAAGAGATCACGAATACGCATAAAGACTTTTTGAACCAAAGAATAGTGCCCAGGGTGAGCTAAAGTGCCCGCCTATGTTTCTGAGGCGGACCTGAAGTTGGGGATGCTATAGACTTTCAGATAATGTTTTTGGGAAGGCAGCAGGGAGGGGATAGTACCTGTTCGTACATCCCCGACCGATAACGCACCCAAAAGCTTTATCTGGAAGTCTATATCAGTAATTAATGTCCAATGTTCAGTGCTCAATATCCAATCCTCAATTAGGAGATCTATTGGAACTTGGACATTGGACATTCGTCTTACCCATCTTCGCACCTTCTCACCTTCCCAACTTCCATCTCTCCCATTCCGCATTCCGTAATGAAAAAATCCCTCAACGATCCTCTTCTGCCTGCTGCCTACCGCCTTACCTTAGCCTTTCCCTCCCTCAGCTCCTTTTCCGCCGCCCTGATGGCAGCCAGGACTTGCTTGCCTGCCGTTCCACCTGTCAATGCCCGGCTCTCTACAGAGTGCCTGGGATCAATACGCTCGACAATGTCGGAATCGATTTGGTCGGAAAAAGACCTGAATTCCTCAATGGAAAGGTCTTTCAGTTCACAATCCTTTTCAAGGCAATAACGGACCAGGCGCCCGACTATTGCATGAGCCTCGCGGAAAGGCACCTTCTTAAGCACCAGGTAGTCGGCAAGATCCGTCGCGGTCAAGAAGCCCTGCTGGACCGCGGCCTTCATTCTGTCTTCTCTGAATTCAACCTCCCGCAGCATGGCGTTGAAGACCGCAAGTACCTGAGTGACCGTATCAACCGTGTCAAAAAGTGCCTCTTTGTCTTCCTGCATGTCCCGGTTATAGGACAACGGCAAACCCTTCATCATTGTCAGAACTGACACAAGGTTCCCAAAAACGCGGCCTGATTTACCTCTGACCAGTTCGGGGACATCCGGATTCTTTTTCTGGGGCATAATGCTGCTTCCCGTACAGAAAGCATCCCCGATATCGACAAAAGAAAACTCCGTGCTCGACCAGAGGACAAGCTCTTCAGCAAAGCGGCTCAGGTGCATGGCCAGGATCGCGCAATCGGACATGAATTCGATAACAAAGTCTCTGTCACTTACGGCATCGATGCTGTTTGCGGATACGGCCGGAAAATTCAGCAGCTTCCCTGTATAGTCCCTGTCGATGGGCAGCCCGGTGCCCGCCAGGGCCGCACTCCCGAGCGGCAGCACATTTATCCTTTTGAGACATTCGGAAAAACGCTCTCCATCCCTCTTGAGCATCTCATAATACGCCATGAGATGGTGGGCGAGAAGAACCGGCTGGGCATGCTGCATATGCGTGAATCCGGGCATTATGGTCTTTGAAAACCGCCGGGCGAGACCGACTATGGTTCCCTGGAGCAGCCTTATGAGTTCCACTATCTCCAGGGTTTTTCCCCGCAGGTACAGGCGCAAATCCGTGGCCACCTGATCGTTCCGGCTCCTTGCTGTATGCAGTTTTTCACCGGCCGGACCGATCCGGTCGACGAGCGCCTTTTCAATATGCATGTGGATATCTTCAAGCGCCGGGGTAAAAACAAAGCTCCCCTGATCGAGATCTTTCTTGATGGCCAGAAGCCCGTCGATAATCAGTCGAGCCTCTTCACGGGTAATCAGCTTCTGCTTTGCGAGCATGCGACAATGGGCGATACTGCCCTCGATATCATAAGGATACAGTCTATGATCAAAATGAATGGAGGCGGTAAAGTCCTCAACCAGCTTTGAGGTATCCTGCCTGAACCTTCCCCCCCAGGGTTTTTTCTCAGCCATTTTCGTCTCGTTCACCGTTGGCCGTTCGCCGATTGCGGTTTGTTTAGGGACCCGGAAAATGCCGGTATACCGTCCATAGGTCAATTCCCAATATCGAATGTCCAATACTCAATGTCCAAGGGAGGACTCTCTCCTGATTGGAAATTGGTTATTGAGCATTGAACATTGGACATTGATCCTAAAGCGGCATGCTAGACAGTTCTAACTCCATTAGTTTGTTCAGTTTATTTGGCTTGATTCCCTATTCACTCCCGTATACAACCCGCAACCCCTCGTCACTCAGTACTCAGCACTCAGCACTTTTTGTCATTCCGCATTTGTAACGCCTGCACTTTTAGTCGCAATGCATTGAGCCGGATGAATCCTTCAGCGTCTTTTTGCCGGTAAATACTGTCCTCTTCAAAGGTGGCCAACGCCGGGACATACAAAGAGCAGTCGGATTTCCGGCCCACGACCGTACAATTGCCCTTATATAGTTTCAGCCTTACTGTGCCTGTGACATTGATCTGGGTCTCGTCAACGGTCTTTTGCAGGAGGCGCATCTCGGGCGAAAACCAGAAACCGTAGTAGATTATCTCGGAATAACGGGGAATCAGGCTGTCTCTAATACGCATCACTTCCCGGTCCATGGTTATCGATTCAAGGGCTTGATGGGCGATTCTTATGATGGTCCCGCCGGGAGTTTCATATACACCACGAGACTTTATCCCCACAAACCGGTTCTCGACCATGTCGATTCGTCCTATCCCGTTCAATCCGCCCAACTCATTCAGCCTGGTTAGAGTCTCGGCGGGACTGCCGGCAACCCCATCGATGGCCACAGGATCGCCCTTTGCAAAGTCGATTTCCAGATATGAAGACTTGGAAGGCGCTTTTTCAGGCGACCGTGTCAATCTGAACATGTCTGCCGGCGGTTCTTTCCACGGGTCCTCCAGTATTCCGCCTTCATAACTCGAATGGAGCAGATTACTGTCGCAACTGTACGGTCTCTTTTTGGTAGTCGGAACCGGGATACCGTGTTTACGGGCAAATTTGATCAGGTCCTGCCGTGAGCGGAAATCCCATTCCCTCCAGGGAGCAATTGCCTTGAGCTCCGGGTTGAGAGCCATATAGGTTAGTTCGAAGCGAACCTGGTCATTTCCCTTCCCGGTCGCACCGTGACTTACGGCATCCGCCTTCTCTTTTTTCGCTATTTCAACCTGCCGGCTGGCAATCAGCGGCCTTGCCAGCGACGTACCGAGCAGATAACCGCTCTCATAGACAGCATTGGCCCGGAATGCAGGAAAAACATAATCCCTTACAAAAGTCTCCCGGAGGTCATCTATATAGACCTTGTCCGCCCCGGTATCAACGGCCTTTTTCCTTACCGCTTCCCAGTCCTCTTCCTGGCCGATATCGGCCGAAAAAGCTACAATGCGGCAATCATACGTCTCCTTCAGCCATTTCAGAATAACCGAAGTATCCAATCCCCCTGAATATGCCAGGACTATCTTCTTAATCCCCTCACCCATTCGAACCTCTCACATCAAACATCATGTTCACCACCCGCTCCGCTGAAGACCACGAAGCACACGAAGGAAATTGTTTCTCTTTTGAGCCTCCTGCAAAACTCCGACATGGACCTCGCGCCCGCGATCAGCGAAGCGGCGCTCGTAATCGAAAAGTAGTGTCGTGCACAAGGAATCGATTACGATTACGGGCACGAAGTGAAGGCAGGACACTTGCAAGAAGCTCTTTAGAAAATAAGTTCTTCGTGTTCTTCGTGCCCTTCGTGGTGCAAATTCTTCTATTTTATCATCTTGACCAGTATGGCCTTGTGTACGTGGAGTTTGTTCTCGGCTTGGTCAAAGACGACGGACTGCGAGCCCTCAAGGACTTCATCCGTTATTTCCTCGCCCCTGTGGGCAGGCAGGCACTGGAGAACTATGCAGTCCTTCTTCGCACACATCAACAACTCGTTGTTTACCTGGTACGGCTGAAACACCTTTTTGCGTTCCGACGCCTGGTCTTCCTGTCCCATACTGGCCCATACGTCCGTATTGATCACGTCCGCATCTTTGCAGGCATCTTTTGCGTCCTCCGTCACTTCGATGAGTTTCGGGGCTCTCCGCCGAGCCGGTTCCAGTATCTCAGTTCTGGGATAGTATCCTTTCGGACAGGCCAGGGTCAGAGAAAAGCCGACCAGTGCAGCCGCCTCTATCCATGAGTGGGCGACATTGTTGCCGTCCCCCACCCAGACAACTTTCAGGTCCTCTATGGGGCCTTTTTTCTCGTTCACTGTCATCATGTCACTCAGAACCTGGCAGGGATGGTACAGATCGGTCAGCCCGTTAATAACCGGAATAGCCGCATTCGCCGCAAGTCCTTCCACGACGTCCTGACCGAACGTTCGCACAACCAACCCGTCCAGATAACGCGAGAGGACCCGGGCCGTGTCGGACAGTGGTTCATTGCGCGATAATTGTGTATCCCGGCTGGACAAAAATGTGACATTTCCGCCAAGCTGAAACATGGCCGCCTCAAAAGAGACACGGGTACGCGTCGATGCCTTTTCAAAGATGAGGCCGATGGTCTTTCCGACCAAGGGCCGGTGTTTGTAGCGCAATTCATCTTTGTTCTCTTTCAGGGCCGCTGCCTGGTCGATAATGCCCTCGATTTCCGTTTTGGTCAGGTCTTTTATGGCCAGAAGATCCTTCTTCATAACATCTCCCTGCATTCCTTATCCAGCGCCAAAAGGAGCGAGTCGATTTCCAACTTAGTAATGATAAGAGGCGGTGCAAACCGAAGGATACTCCCTTGGGTACAATTGATCAGAAAGCCTTTTTCCAGGAGTGCCTTTACGATTCCGCCTCCTTCACCCGTCAATTCCATCCCGAGAATAAGTCCCAGCCCGCGCACATCTTTTATCAGCGAAGGATATTGGCCTGCCAGGCTCTCAAGTCCCTCTTTGAAATACGCTCCCATCTCTCGGCAGTTCGCCAGGAGACTTCCCTCGATCAGCTTTTGAACTACGACTTTGGCCGCGCTGCACGCCACGGGATTGCCTCCAAAAGTTGAAGCGTGCGTGCCGGGTGTGAAGGCCCGGGCAACATCCTCTATGGCCAGAAGCGCCCCAAGCGGGAGCCCGTTTGCCAAAGCTTTGGCCAGAGTCAGAATGTCGGGCTTAACATCATAGTGCTCATAGGCAAAGACTGTCCCCGTCCGCCCCATACCAACCTGAACTTCATCGAAAATGAGTATCAGCCCGCGTTCATTGCAGAGTTCTCTTACACCGTTCAAATAATCGCGACTGAACGAAATCACCCCTCCCTCGCACTGCAATGGTTCCATCAAAACAGCACAGGTCTTCTGGGTGATGCCCTCCCTCATGGCCTGAAGGTCGCCTGCAGCCACATGTTTAAATCCGTCGACTAAGGGTTCGAATCCTTTATGGAATTTTGTCTGCCCGGTTGCAGAGAGCGCGGCAAGAGTGCGCCCATGAAAAGACCCTGTCAGGGAAATGAGCTCATACCGGCCGGTTCCGAACCGGTCATGCGAGTACTTCCTCGCAAGTTTGATGGCAGCTTCATTGGCCTCAGCCCCGCTGTTACAGAAAAAGGCCTTGTCCGCGAAGGAATTGTTTACCAGAAGCTCAGCCAGCTCTACCTGGGGAATTGTGCCGAACAGATTGGAAGTATGGACCAGTTTCCCGGCCTGATTGCTTATCGCTTCAGCCACTTCGGGATGAGCATGGCCCAGGCTGCAAACAGCTATTCCCGCAATAAGGTCAAGATAGCTCTTCCCCTCTGAATCCCACACCCGGCAGCCTTGTCCCCTTACGATAGTGATCGGGGGGGGACTGTACGTATGCATCAGATACTTGTCGATCAAATCCAGCCAGTGTTTGTTATTCATGTTCAATCCCAATCATAAGAGTGCCTGAAGTGCCCAGACGGCTGGGAAGCCAGGAAGCTGGGAGGCCGGATGAGATGCGGCCTGCCGCGATGCGCACGCCTCTTCAGCCTCCCAGCTTCCCAACTTCGCACCTTCTCACCCTCCCAACTTCCATCCTTTTCCCATTCCCAAATCCGAAATCCGAAATCCGAAATCTCTACGCGGTTACCTCAGTCCCGATACCGCTTTTCGTAAATATCTCGAGAAGAACAGCGTGCTCTACCCGGCCGTCGATGATGTGGGCCTGACCGGCGCCTTCCGACAATGCCTTGAGGCAGCAGCTTATTTTGGGGATCATGCCGCCCGAAATGGAACCGTCTGCCAGCATCGTCCGGGCCTGTTCCACGGTAAGCGAATTGATCAGATTTCCTTCCCTGTCCAGAACGCCTGGGACATCGGTAAGGAGAATCAACTTAGCTGCTTTCAATGCCGCGGCCACGGCCCCTGCTACGAGATCCGCATTTATGTTGTAGGATTCCCCTTCGGCGCCGATCCCTATCGGCGCAATTACCGGGATAAAACGATTCTCTTCCAGCGCGTTAAGAATGGCAGCATCGACCGAGGTCACCTCTCCAACCATGCCCACATCGATTATTTCGGGCGGGAGGTCTTCTCCTCTCGGTTTGTAGATCTGCATTTTCTTCGCCTTGATAAACTGGGCATCCTGTCCTCCCAGACCGACGGCCCGGCCCCCGTTCCGGTTAATCAGTCTTACGATCTCCTTATTGACCTTCCCGCCCAGCACCATCTCCACAACGCTCATGGTCTCGCTGTCGGTAACCCGCATGCCCTGGACAAAGTTTGACTCAATACCCATGCGCTTCAAGACCTGCCCTATCTGGGGCCCCCCCCCCGTGGACGACCACGGGGCGCAGCCCGATGAAATGCATGAGGACGATATCCCGGGCAAAGCTTCGCTTCAGGCCCTCGTCTACCATGGCGTGGCCGCCGTACTTTATGACGACCGGCTTCCCGGAAAATGCCTGAATATACGGCAGCGCCTCTACAAGGGTCCTTGCCTTTTCAACCCACTGTTCCATCTAATACCCTTCCACCGCAGAGCACAATGCTGTTGAATTAAGGAATACTGTCAGGATACCCTCGCCCCGTCCGCGGGGAGAGGGCAGGAGTCAGATTCCTTAATTCAACAGCATTGACCGCAGAGGACACGAAGTACGCAGAGATAATCCGAAAAGAGGAGACAGAATCCCTTCTCTGCGATCTCGGCGTGCTCTGCGGTAAATATCACAGTATAAACCTGCTCAGGTCTTCGTCTTTGATAATCTCGCCTAACCGGTCCCGAACATAGTCGGCGCTTATGGCAAAATCCATATGCTCCATGTCAGGGGCGTTAAACGATAGCTCGTCGAGCAGCTTCTCCATGACTGTATGGAGCCGCCGGGCCCCGATATTCTCTGTCCGCTCATTTACCAGTGAAGCTATCGACGCTATTTCCTCGATCGCTTCGGATTCAAAATTCAGGGTAAGGCTTTCCGTTTCCATAAGGGCCTGGTACTGCTTAAGCAAGGCATTCCGGGGCTCCGTCAGGATGCGCACGAATTCCTTCTTGCCCAGGGCGTCAAGCTCCACGCGGATCGGAAAACGGCCCTGCAATTCAGGGATCAAATCGGAAGGTTTGGACATGTGAAAAGCCCCGCTTGCGATAAAAAGAATATGGTCGGTCCTCACCATGCCGTATTTCGTATTGACCGTAGTGCCTTCCACAATGGGCAGAAGATCCCGCTGAACCCCGAGGCGCGACACATCGGGACCGTGTCCCTGCTCCCGGCTGGCGATCTTGTCTATTTCGTCAAGAAATATTATTCCGGCATGTTCGACCCGTTTTATGGCCTGTTCCGTAACCGCCTCCATATCGATAAGTCTCTGGCTTTCCTCCTGTATCAGAATCTCAAGCGCCTCCGGCACTTTCACCTTGCGCCTTTTCGTCCGCTTTGGGAAGATGTTGCCGAAAACCTCGCGGAGGTTGATATCCATCTCTTCCATGCCGGCGGCTGAGAATACCTCAACGACCGGTGTGGCCCTTTGCGACACTTCCAGGTCCACAAAGCGGTCATCAAGCTTCCCGTTCCGAAACAGCTTCCGGAGTTTTTCCCGGGTTTCGCTCTTCTCCGGCAAGGATATCCGGGGCGCATGCTCTTCGGGCGCGTCCGGAACAGGATGTGTCTCTTTTCCCGCGGGCAGGAGAATATCCAGGAGCTTTTCTTCGGCAATCTCAGAAGCCTTCAGTTTCACGTTTTCCCGTTCTTCCGCCTTTACTATGTTCACAGCCAGTTCGGTCAAATCCCGAATCATGCTTTCTACATCGCGTCCGACATAACCGACCTCCGTAAACTTGGATGCCTCTATCTTCAGAAACGGAGATTGAGTAAGTTTGGCCAGACGTCTGGCGATTTCGGTCTTTCCCACTCCAGTGGGCCCGATCATTATGATATTCTTGGGAGCAATCTCGTCTCGCAGATGCTCCGGAACCTGTTGTCTCCGCCATCTGTTCCTCAGGGCGATGGCTACGGACCTTTTGGCCCTGTCCTGCCCCACAATATACTTGTCCAGTTCCGCCACGATTTGACGCGGCGTCAGGGTTTCTATATCAATCATAATTTCTCCACGACTATCATTTCGTTGGTATATATGCAGATGGAGGCCGCGATGCGCAATGCCTCTCTGCAAATGTTCTCAGCATCAAGATCTGACTTGGAGACTAAGGCCCTGGCCGCAGCCAAGGCATACGGCCCGCCTGATCCTACAGCCAGGAGACCGTCATCGGGTTCGATTACGTCACCGGCCCCGGAGATAAGAAAAGATCTTTCTCCGTCCACCGCGACCAGGAATGCTTCCAAACGCCTCAGAATTCGGTCCGTGCGCCAGTCCTTGGCCAGTTCCACAACAGAACGGGTCAGATTCCCGGAATGCTTCTCCAGCTTCTGCTCCAGACGTTCAAAAAGTGTGAATGCGTCGGCGGTTGCGCCGGCAAAGCCGGTTATCACCCTGTCTTCATAAAGTCGCCGCACCTTTTTCGCCTGCTGTTTCATAATGGTATTGCCCAATGTAACCTGCCCGTCTCCGCCAACAACCACCTCGCCCTTATGACGCACGGCTATTATTGTTGTACCCCTAGTCTTTGCCATGTCATAATCCATGTCTTGTCACCTATTAAGAACGTTCACCATTGACTGTTCACCGACTTGGTTTGTTTGGTTTGTTTGGTTTGTCTGCTTTCCCTACTCACTCCCGCATACAACCCGAAACTCCTCAGTACTCAGCACTCAGCACTCGTCACTAGTCTTTCTTGGCCTTCGGATGTGCGGCGTCATACACAGCCATTAGTTTGTCCACTTTGACGTGCGTATATTTCTGTGTAGTGGAAAGGCTGGCATGCCCGAGCATCTCCTGCACCGACCGGAGATCCGCGCCCATGTCGAGGAGATGGGTGGCAAATGTATGTCTCAGCGCATGGGGGTGCGCACCGTTCAATAGTCCGGCCTCCGCGCTGTATTTTTCGACAAACCGCTCCACGCTCCTCGCTGTAATGCGGCCGCCCCGATGGTTCAAAAAAAGCGGCCCTGAATCCCCCTCCTCCGGCCCCCGGACAATTTCTTTTCTCTTTGGCAGATAGCCTCTAACCGCTTCAAGGGCCTGCGCACCGATCGGGACTATGCGTTCTTTTCTGCCCTTTCCAATCACGCGCACCACACCCAGGGAGAAATCGATGCTTTCAACATTCATGGATACGAGTTCCCCGACCCGAAGGCCGCAGGAATACAGAACTTCGAGAATGGCCTTGTCCCGCAACGCCTGAAAGGAGTTCCCGCTGGGAGATTCGACAAGGGCAAACGCCTCATCGACCGGCAAAAACCTCGGGAGATATTTCTCCTGTTTGGGGCTCGAAACCAATTCCGCAGGGTTCTGTTTCAATATACCACGTTTTACCAGGTAACGAAAAAAGGCGCGGATCGAGGCGAGCTTTCGATTGATCGAGGAGCGTTTGTTCTTGCCGTGCAATGACGCAAGAAAGGCGCGGATCGCAAGATGATCAACGGAATCCGGCCGGTTCTTGTCTCCCAGAAAGTCCGCGAACTGCAGCAGATCGCTCTCGTAGCCCCGAAGAGTATTTCCCGAATAGTTCTTCTCGACCGTAAGATACGAAATGAACATGCTCAGATATTCTCTCACCGGTAAACCCCAGTGAATCAATAGAGGTTCTTGCAAAACTCTGTTTCGTGTTCCGAGTTCCGGGTTTCGGGTTTCGGGTTAGAAAAACTTAAAACGTCGAATCCGAAAACTGAACGGTTTTCTATGATGTTAACGCGTAACCCGTAATCCGAACATCCATTACGAGTAGGAGCACGAAGTAAAAACGGGACTTTTGCAATAGACTCATTAAGATGAAAGACAACTCTTAACATATCCATTTTTATTTTCAATATCAAACCGGACCAGGGTTGCAAGTGCTTTCTCTTTCAAGAATCAGTCCATCCTGTACCTTGTTTCCCGCTGAAGATAAACAAAAACAACTCGAATACCAAAAAAAAAGAACGGGCCGGACGGCTCCATATAATAAAGGCAAAAAAAAGGGGCTACAGCTTACACCGTAACCCCTTGATTTCATATGGTGGGCGGTACTGGGTTTGAACCAGTGACTTCCACCGTGTGAGGATGGCACTCTACCGCTGAGTTAACCGCCCTGAATTCGACTATTTCATATCTAACTAATGGCAGAGTAAATTTCAAGATTATTCTTTACCACAAGCGTCACAAAGGCACGGAGGAGCCCGTCGGACTTAGGGACTTAGAAGTCTCCGTCATACCGTTTTAGGATCAGGATCAATATCCAATGTCCAATGCTCAATAACCAATTTCCAATGAGGAGTGAATCCCTTGGACATTGAACATTGAGCATTGGACATTCGATATTGGGAATTGACCTATGGGTATATCAGCATGTTCCGAAGCCTTTAGGGGATCGTCCCCCCACTTTCCGCAGTAGATCATCTCGCAAGAGTCGAGTGTTAACGACCTGAGTCCGACAGGCTCCTGGAATTCAATCCGTGTGGCGCGGCAGACAGAGCGTGAAAGCTCGAAAGGAAGTCCCGCGCACTATTTTTTGCGGAGCGTCCGGTCTCAAGCTTGACACCTGCACTGACATTGTAGTAACCTCCCGTCCCAGGAGCCTGTCGGACCTGGAAGTTTCCATCATACCATTTTAGGATCAATTTCCAATGTTCAATGCTCAATAACCAATTTCCAATTAGGAGCAAATTCCTTGGACATTGAACATTGAGTATTGGACATTCAATATTGGGAATTGACCTATACGTTGTGTCGCTTCGATCTGCTTTTCCTAACCCGCCGGAGTTGGTGACAGCAAATGTCAAGTAATCTGCAAAAAACAGAGGCCCTGAGCCCCCGCATCTCAGAGCATATCCTTATGGCGGTCACCGATCCTGTCGTTGTTCTGGATCATGACCTCAGGATAGTCTGGGCTAACGAGGCCGGAAGCGCCGTTCATAAACTGACCTTTCAAGATATCCACAAACAGCACTGTTATCAGGCATTCTTTAATCGTTCCGAGGCTTGCGAAGACTGTCCGGTGCTCGAGAGTTTTAAGACCGGCAAGGCTTGCACTCGCGAGCTCGTTGACAGGATTAGTGGGGATTCCTGGTGGGAACTCCATACCTGGCCTATCCCCGACGAGAATGGAGGAGTTGCCTGTGTCGTGAAGTATGCTCGCGACATTACCGAGCGTAAGCGGGCTGAGGCGGGACTTGCATGGGAAGCCGAGATTAACAAAGTCATAGCCGGCCTTTGCAGCGCGCTCGTATCCCTCGCATCCACGGAAGAGATATCGTCTCTGGTCCTGGAACACGCCTTGCGTCTGACCGGCAGCCAATGCGGTTATGTGGGATACATGGACCCTAATACCGGGTTCCTGGTTTGTCCCTCTGTCTGCGGGAATCTTTGGCAATCCCGCGGCAGCCTGGACACCGGTCTGGTTTTTGAAGAATTCTACGGCCCATGGGGCTGGGTCCTTCAGAATCGAAAATCCCTGCTGACTAACAGGCCCGAAGACTATTGCGAGAACGGCTCCCCTCCTTCAGACGCCGTGCAGCGATTACTCTCAGTTCCGGCCATAATGGGCCATATGCTCGTAGGCCAGGTGACGGTTGCCAATGCGCGTTCCGACTACGCGGAACGGGACCTGGTACTTGTGGAAAGACTGGCGGCCATATATGCGATAGCCATTCAGCGAAAACAAGCCCTGGAAGCCGTGATTCGGGCCAAGGAAAACTGGGAAAAAACCTTTGACGCTATCAGCGACATGGTGATGCTCCTGGATAAGGAACATCGAATCCTGTTGGTCAACAAGGCCGCATCAAAATTCCTTAAGACCACCAAGGAGCGTCTTGTCGGCCAGAAATGCTATCAGCTTGTCCATGGTCTGAACCGTCCCGCCGAGAACTGCTCCCTCTTGCAGACTTCACGCACGCTGATGCCTTATTCGCGGGAGATAGCCGAGTCTCGCATCGGCGGGACTTTTATCTGTTCCACGTCTCCGATACTCGACCAGGCAGGCTCGATAGTGGGATATACGACGGCGCTAAAGGATATAACGGAGTCAAAACACTTGGAGGCACAGCTTCTTCATGCTGAAAAAATGACGGCGATAGGAACTCTGGCCGGAGGAATTGCCCATGATTTCAATAATATCCTTCAGG
Source organism: Pseudomonadota bacterium (assembly GCA_043806955.1). Taxonomy (GTDB): domain Bacteria; phylum Desulfobacterota; class QYQD01; order QYQD01; family JAZDGK01; genus JAZDGK01. The sequence continues at coordinate 35,065 of JAZDGK010000257.1, forward strand.
CTATATCGGGATACACCCAGCTCCTCTTAATGAGAAAAGGAGGGGAGGACAACGATTACCCCTATCTGAGTCAGATTGACAAGTCAGTGCAAAGAGCTGCGGAGCTGATCCAGCAATTGCTTCTTTTCAGCCAGAAGATTGAGAGCAGGCTGAGACCGGTCGATCTTAATCACGAAGTTGAGAACATTAAAAGACTCCTCGAGAGAATGATACCGAAAATGATCGCAATCGAAGCCCGCCTCAAGGAGGGCATGAGAGATATCAACGCCGATCCCGTCCAGCTCGAGCAGATAATCATGAACATAGCAATTAACGCCAAGGATGCCATGCCCGACGGCGGGAAGCTTGTCTTTGAGACGGATGATGTGGCTCTCGATGCAGAGTATTGCAAGGCCCATTTCAGTGCCAAACCCGGTGAATACGTCATGTTATCAATCAGGGATACCGGGATCGGGATGGAAAAGAAGACGCTCGAGCGCATTTTTGAGCCGTTTTATACGACTAAGGAACCCAGCAAGGGAACGGGACTGGGTCTGGCAATGGTCTACGGCATCGTAAACAGCCATGGCGGGCATGTTACCTGCCAGAGTGAACCCGGCCGCGGGACGACTTTCAGAATCTATTTCCCTGCACTTCCTGTAGAGTCTTCAGATAATTGGTCTCAGAAGATGGTCTCATCCGAAACCCACGGTGGAAACGAGGCCATCCTCCTGGTAGACGACGACGAAAACCTCCTTGATATCGGAAAAAATCTTCTGGAGCAGTACGGCTACGCCGTGATTACCGCTGAAAGCGGAGAGGAAGCCCTTGATATCTTCCGCTCCGGCAAATCCCGGGTGGATCTTGTCGTCCTGGATATAGGAATGCCGGGAATGGGCGGACATAAGTGCATGAAAGAGTTGATCAAACTCGATCCGGAAGTGAAATTCATCTTTGCCAGCGGTTATTCGGCGGACAGCGACCTGAGAGACGCCATCGAACTCTATTCCGCCTTCTTCATTCCTAAACCCTACCGTCTCATGGACATGCTTAAGAAAGTAAGAGAGGTGCTGGATAGTTGACAGCGGGCCTTTTGATTTCGGATTTCGGATTTCGGATCTCGGATTGTTCCAAATGCGGAGTGCGGAATGAAAGCCGCGTCCTTCCATGTCCGGCACAGCAGAAAAAAACGGCCGCAAAGGATAAAGCTCGGTACTACTCAGCACTCAGCACTCAGCACTCAGCACTTCCTGATATCCGCCTGGATCTCTTTCCCTTTGACGATGATATCCACATAACCGCCGTTCTTGAGCATTCCCGGGTTCAGGATCAGCGTTTTCCCGATGACATCTTTTCCTGAAGATTCATGAATATGACCCGTTATGCATAATTGCGGCTGGAACTCCTCTATAAAAGAACGAACGGAGCTGCTGCCTACGTGGTGGTCTCCCGATACCATATCTGTTTCCGTGTCCAGAGGCGGAGCATGACTAACAAAAATCTTTACTTCGGCATCCTTCACTTTTTCATAACCGGCGAGAATAAAATCCTTGATTTCCATCTCGCTATACTCCAATGGTGTATTGAAGGGCGTATAGTTCGATCCCCCCACACCAAAAACTCCGATATGCGTCTTCAGCAAAAAACCATTGCCGTGAAGATTAATCCCCAGTTCCGCAAGGTATTGATCGACCGATCTCCGGTCAAAATTACCGGCTTGGGCATATATGCACCGGTTGAGATCTTCTACTTCCCGCATGACCGCCTCAGCCCGGTCTCGTTCTCCCATATTGGTAAGATCTCCCGTAACGATCAAACAATCGGCGCTTGAAATACTCTTGATCCTCTTGAGATTCGATGTCTGTTCGTGGATATCTCCGAATGCAATGATGTGCATAATCTATCCTCTCACACTCTGCTCTCCGCCCCATGCTCTCAATGCTGTTGAATTAAGGAATCTGACTTCTTAACCTCCTCTCCACCATCTTGGGGGAGAGGATTGAGGTGAGGGGGAAACCGGCCTGGTTGCGTCCCCTCACCCTGCCCTCTCCCCGCGGACGGGGCGAGGGTATTCTGACTGCATTCCTCAATTCAAGAGCATTTCCCCCTGTCCCGTGCTCCATATTCTCTGCCCTATGCAGTGACCAAATCCGTTATATACGGATTTGTTTCCTTCTGTTCTTTCAGGGTCGAACTGGGGGTATCTCCGTAATCATGACCGGGCCAGACTACGGTATTGTCCGGCAGCGGGAGAATCCTTTCTCGAATCGACTTGAGAAGGGTTTCGAGAGACCCTCCGGGCAGGTCCGTCCTGCCTACGGCCCCGACGAACAGAGTGTCTCCTGTAAACAGATTTCCTTTTCCATAAAGGCACATACCACCGGGCGTATGTCCCGGGGTATGAATTACCTCAAGAGAGCTCTCTCCAAACGTAATAAGGTCCCCATCTTTGATCCGGATATCGGCAGCGGGTGCGGGCGCAAATCCCCACTGTCTGAAGAGCATCTGAATACCGGGTTCACTGAAAAGTTGATCATCCAGCTCGTGCATGATCACCGGAGCCCCAGTCAGGGATTTCACTCTCTCGTTCCCGCAGGTATGATCCGGATGGCCATGTGTATTAACGATGTACCGGACCCGGAGGCCGAGTTTCCTTGTTGTTTCGACAATCCTTTCTTCATCTCCGGCAGGATCTATCAGCACTGCTTCCTTTGACCCGGGGCAGCCGACGATATAGCAGCAGACCTCCATTGCACCAACCGGCATCTGTGTAATCATCATAGTTCCTCACTTTCCGTCTTGTCGTCTGTACGCTTCAGGAAGTTGGTTGCAGCTATTGCCGCAACGCAGCCCTCCCCTACCGCCTTCGCCATCTGAAAGGGCGGACCACAAATATCGCCGGCGGCAAAAATTCCGGGGACGTTCGTACTCTGCCGCTTATCGGTCATCACAAATTTGAATGACTCAGAGTCCAGTTGAATATCCAAGCCGGCAGCAAGTTCCATGATCCCCTTGGCCCCCAGCTCCACAAACAATCCGTTTACGGCGAGGATGCGATCATCTTTCAAAACTATATCCTTGAGTTCATCTTCTCCGCGGAGCTCCTTGATCCAATTATTCTCGATCAGTTCGATCTCGCTCTCTCTGATTTCTCTCTCAAGGGCCGGCGCTACCGATAGCTTTTTGCAGATGAAACAGGTTTTGGACGCATATTTGGAGAGTGTGAGTGCGCCTGCAGCCGCGCCGGAACCGTCTCCTATGATTGCCACAACCTGGTTCCGAAAAAAGCCCGCGTCGCAGTCAACACAGTAGCTCAGGCCCCGGCCAAGAAAATCCTTTTCTCGCTTGAGGCCGAGCTTCTTTCGAGAAACCCCGGTGGCAAAAATCAGAGCGCCGCAGGTTATCTTCGCTCCGCTTTCAGTCAGGACCGAAAACGAGATCTCCTCCTTTTCGATCCTTATCGCATCCTCTGCGAGAAAATGGGCGCCAAACGATTCTGCCTGTTTCTTTCCAATATCGAGCAGGTCAGCGCCGCGTGATTTCGGCACGGAGCAGTAATTCTCGATATGTGCGGCCAAAAACAGGCTCGATTTATCCGGCTTGCCCATAACCAGAACCGAGACTCTGCGTTTGGCGGCGTGGATAGCGGCCTGAAGACCGGCCGGCCCGGCGCCCAGGATTATGATGTCATAGCTTTTCGATTCCATCTAACCTCCCCATAACAGTCTTATTCACCACCCGCTCCCTCCGGTCGCTGAAGAACACGAAGATCGCCCCCTCTTGACATGAGATTTCTTCGTGTCCTTCGTGTTCTTCGTGGTGAAATCTCTGCTTGCAGCCCTGCCGCGCCGCGTGCACTGAGTTCAATCTTCTTCATTCCGGTCCGGCCGTTCCTCGGGTTGCCTCTCAATTTCTCCGGGAATTCGGTAATCCTCGTCAAACCATTTCCCGAGATCGAGAAGCTTGCATCTGTCCGAACAAAATGGACGAAAAGGATTCCCTTCCCATGGACATAACCTGCTGCAAATAGGGCATTTTACTCTCATCAAACGATCCAGCACGCAAGGTTATTGGCCATGGACAAGACCTTGTTTGAAACACTCCCCATGAAAAACTCTTTCGATTTCGAGACCCCCCGCCTGGCCAGTACCACAGTACCGAAATTACGTCTTGTGGCCTCGCTCACTATATCTCTGGCAATATTAGTGGAACATTTTTTGATCTTGATAGAAACTTGCCTCTCCGACACCCCGGCATCAAGCAGAATCTTTCTTGCCTGGAAAAAGAAGGGCTGAATTCTCTCGGCGCCTTTTTCCGTCATGATCTCTTCTATCCCATCCAGCTCAATTTCGGTCTCCTCCATACTCAAGAACCTGAGACCGGGGATGACGTGATAGAGCAGGATTTTCATATTGGGCAGGCCATTGATGATAAACCCCAGATGATCAACTGCCATCAGTGAGGTATCCGAGGCATCCACGGCAACAAGTATCTTTCCCGAAGACACGTCTCCGTCTATAACCCAGACCGGTCTCGTCTGGACTCCCTGAACTATTTTGGTAGATATGCTTCCCATTATGGCCGACTGCATTCTGGACAGTCCGCGCCGTCCTATGACCACTGCGTCATAGTCGCCTCTACCCGCCTCATGAATGATGTCCCTGGCCAGACCCACCTTCTTTTCATGGACTGTGGCCGCTGTGGCCTCTGCGGAGATCTGCCCTTTCCTGATCAGGATATCGACCCCTTTGTCCATGAACACCTTTGCCTTTTCCTTCTGCATTTTTATCAGTTTAGCAGCTTTGGCGGAAGTTATCTGCCATTCTCCACCATACTCCCGGTCTGTCAGTATGGGCGGCAAGGGAGGCAAAATGTTGAGCAGGGTTACACGGAGTTCCGGGTCTCCGGCAAACAACCGGGCGACATACGAAACAGCTCGTTCCGAATTAAGAGATCCATCCGTAGCTACAAGTATCTTTTTCTCCATAAGCCGATCCTTTTTACAACATTCACCGATTTAGTTTGTCTGGTTTGTTTGGTTTATTTGGTTTATTTAGTTTATTTAGTTTGTTTGGTTTGTTTGGTTTGTTTGGTCAGTAGGGTGGGCTTTGCCCACCGTCCTATCCGCCATCCGCTGGCCATTCCCAATCCCGGCTATCATTCGCTCTCCACGCCCCTGGCAATCTCATTTTCGCATCAATCCGGAGTCATCGGTGGGCAAAGCCCACCCTACGTTACTGAAGTCAAGGATGCTGTCGATTCTATTTTTCTTTCCATTCCGCAATCCGAATTCCGAAATCCGAAATTGAATCACTCAGCACTCAGCAGTACTTTCTTTAGAACCGGCAGCGCTTCCTCAAAAGTCACGTTCTTGTTAAAACCCGGACAATTCTGCTGGATCGTAGTGAAACTCGATTTTTCGAGCAGGCTCGGCACGAACGGCCATTCCCGGCATCGGTCCGGCTTATAGCCATGTACGGAGCACCTGCCGGTCCAGAATATACAATGATCGGCCACGACCTTCATTTGGACCCGTCCCGGCTTGAGCACGCAATACTCCGTCAGGAATTCTTTCTCAGTTAATTCCAGGCCTGCGGCCATCCTCGATGTATCCGCCGGATTCAAACAAATAGTATCCTGGCCGTAGCAGCACTCATCACACATTTGACATGTAAACAGGTCTTCAATTTGCATATGTTTTCCTATTCCTCGGTGAACGGTCAACGGTCAACGGTGAACCGTTCCCTACCGCACCGGCAGATATATCGTGAAGACCGTGCCTTCTTCCGGATCGCTCCGGCATTCAATTCTACCTCGATGCGCCTCAATAATGCCCTTGACTATGGAAAGGCCGAGGCCGGTTCCTGACTTACGCTTCGTGGTGAAAAACGGCTCGAATATCTTTTCCATTATACCAGGATCTATGCCGGACCCTGAGTCGGTCATGTTTATCCGGAGGTTCTCTCCGCTTATCGAGCCTTCGATAAGTATCTTCCCCCCGCTGCCGATCGCGTCCAGACTGTTCTTTATCATATTGTTAAACACCTGGTAAATCTGTCGATAGTCGATACTTATGGCCGGAATACCAGGCTGCCATTCAAACCCAAGAACAATGCCTCTCCGCTCCGCCTCCGGCCCGTATACGAACAAGACCTCTCGAATAATATCGTCCACGGAAGAGGCAACCAGATGGAGCTCCGGTTTCCTGGCGAACTGAAGGAAGTCCTGAATAAAACTCCTCACCCGAACCGAATCCTTCTCCAGGATCTCCAACGCTTTCTTCCCCCGGGAAGTGGATGCCTCGTCCTTTAGTATGGAAACGACAAGACCTATATTGTTGAGCATGTTCCCGACCTCGTGCGTAACCTTGCTGGAAGCGGATCCCAGAATGGCCAGGTTTTTCGCATGTACCAGTTCTTTAGCCGTCTCGATCTCCCGCTTTATGTAGTTCTTCAGTGAATCGGTCATCTGGTTGAAGGATACGCCAAGATCACCGATTTCGTCCTGAGCGTCTATAGATACCTTTTTATCCAAATCGCCCTCGCTGATACTCTTTACCTGACGGTGCAGGTCCTGAATGGGCAGGAGGAAGCGCCTCACCCGGTTCAGTCCCAGGAGTATGGCTGCAAGACAAATGAAACACGTCATGAAAACGGCCCAGTGGGCGTTATCGTAAAGATAGGTGTAGATCTCTGCATACGTTTGGCTGAGCACGACAATCCAGTCGAGACCGCTTATGTAATAACCTAGACAGTACAACTGCTGATCCCCTTCTTCTTCCATCCATTGCACAGGAGCCTCAGTCTGTGATATTCTTTCCATTATGGCCCGGTCCTTGCGGGGACCTTGTTTGATGACGCGATCGATTTCCCGGTGGCCGATAATCCGTCCTGACCGGTCCAGAATATAGACTTGCCCGGTCTGCCCAATACGGATTCCTTCGAGAATGTCCCAAACGGACTTAAGATTGAGCTCGGCCCAGAGGACCTCGCCTGCCTGTCCCAGTTTTTTTACCGGAACAGCTAGACAGAGGTACGGCAACCCTTCTTTGGTTATCAAAACGGGAGAAACAGCGGATTGCCCTGCAAATGCCTTCGCCAGTATTTCCCTCTCACAGCGCCCCGGGTGGGTTCTCTCGGTACCGGCTGCCTGTATTTCGGTTCCGTCTCTGGAGATCAAGGATACGGAGATGAATTGAGGAGAGGTATGGGTAAATGCCGTGAGAGAAATCTGCTTTTGCCACTGGTCCAGCTTTGTGGCTGCAATAACCAGGGCCAGACTGTCCAGGCCCTTCCGGGCGTTTTCCATGTAGAGCCTGATCTGACCTGCGCAGCTCTTGAGTATGTTTTCATAGTCCTGGTTTATAGTCTTCAGGGCGTAATTATGACTTGTCCAGGTTAGAATAAGACTGGTAAGTATGATCGAGAATATTACCAGAGGGAGTACAAACAGGAGGAACTTATAGATGATCTTGGTCTTCATAATCCTCTAAGAGGGTATCTAAAAAGTCTCAATTTTGTTCAAGGTCAAGGAAGGCGAGGATTCTAACCCTTGAAGGCTGGAAGGCTGGGATGCTGGGAGGCGAGAAGGCTGAGAGGCAATCCCAGCGGGTCGGCTTTCCAGCTTTCTGGCTTCGGCCTCCTGGCTTCCTGGCTTCCTGGCCTTCTGAGGATTAGAATCCGAGCCTGACGCAAAGATTGGGCAAAAGGGAGACTTTTTGGATACCCTCTAAGGAATTGCCGGACTCGCTGACCTCACGTATAAGGGATCTTGGGAGAATTGTAAAGATTTTTGAGAAGAGACCATGCGCGGGTCCCTCGCAACCCCCGGTTCATGCAGCATTTTCTATCCTGGAGGCTGTATCTTCAGGGGGTATTCTGGAGGCTTGTTCCATTATGTAATTCTCCAGAAAAAAGCGGTTTGCGTCATAGTGGCAATCGATCCCGTTAAAACCGTTGTTGCCGACCAGGGCCTGCAGCCGGCAGCCGCCCATACAGATGGGGAGGATCGGGCATTCCTTGAGGCATTTTTCCGGCAGGATACGGTTCAGCTTCTGGCTTTCCAGGATAAAATCGATTCCCTTATTCACGTGACCGTAGGCCATCTCGCCACCCTGCACAGACGGACAGGGTATAATGGAGCCGTCGGTATCAAAAATGAACTTGGACTGGAAATCGGCCATACAAGCAGTGGAGGGAGGCTCTTCGAATTGCGGATAGCCCCTCTTTTCCGCTTCCTGCATCAGAAATAGGGCAATTTTTGGATCGCCCATACCCGACTCATAGCTGTCCTCCTTTCTGCTCCGCAGAATAGCAGTAAAGGCAATGTTTTCAACAACGATTCCCCTTTCTTTGAAATCATCCAGCATCACGGGTATGCTTAAGTAATCCTGGGATCCGCTGTCGTACTGGCATTCTATATTTATCCGAACCTGGCCTGATATGGCTTGGAGATTCTTTACTATCCGGTCGTATGTCTTTCCATTCTCTTTTGAGGGGCGCAGGGCATCATGGACCGGCGCCGGTCCGGCCATACTGACACGAATCCCGCCGAGTCCTGTCTCCTGCATTTTTGCAATCAAATCGTAATTGACCAATGTCCCATTTGTCGTGATTGTGAAGGAGTATTCGACTCCCTTCCCCAGACAGTAATGGAACCGCCTCGATGCACTTTCCAATATAACTCCGGGGTTTAATAGTGGTTCACCACCGAGATAGTCGTCACTGACGTTCTTGGGATTCCTCTCGTTGATAATACCGATGTAGAAATCATCCATAACCTTGGCCACTTCCGGAGACATATGTCCGGCTTCAGCATCCAGGATGCAATAGCGGCAGCGATTATTGCATTGCCGGGTGACGAGGACCTTTGATTTGACCGTGCTTGAATCGTATACATGCTGGTGCTTCCAGTGATGAAATACCGCTGTCTCGTCGGTATCTTCCTTTAACAGAAAGCCTTGTTCACAGAGGGTATCACCATCATCGGGCGACATGTCGACCTCCCCGGTCACAGAGTGCCAAGCCATCCCGGGCATCAGCGCCAGGGCTTTACTCATGGTGTGAAACAAGGCCACAAAATCCCGGCCATCCTTTTCAACGGGGACTTCCACCACGAACCGCGACTTCTTGAGGCGAGCCATATCTTCTCCTTGACAGGACTACGGTCAAAGCGAATAAACACGCCCCCCGGTGAGGTCAAACCTGTCCCGGGGGGCTTTGTTACTGCAGAACTAACTTCGGCCGTTGGGGGCATTTTTACAGCAGACCAATCCGGTTTTGCTGATTGTGAAATTGCCCTTTTTGATGACTATCAGTCCTTTCATCGCTTACTCCTTTCCTGGGTTTAATAGGCACTCCTGAGATAGCCCTTCTTATCGGCAACCATGATCTCATGCTTTAACGTGTTTTGACAAAAATGAATGCAAATCCCTATACTAGTGATTCCGTCAGGGAATCAGAATGACAGGCGCCCAGTGCTTAATTGCATTAATCCATTGTCACTCCTGTGGAAACGGGAATCCAGTATTTTCGATGGATTCCTGCTGGGGTTTACCCTGGCGAAAGCGGGGGCGGGAATGACAAGATATATTGGTTATTTCTGCAATTTGACACTGGACTTGGGCGGAAGGGGATTGAATCTCGCGGAGATGGTTATGGAGAGGATTTTCCGCTCATGCTTCTGTCCAGCGATGCATGCTTCAGTCGAGACCTGCCTTCCAGCGTGAGGCTAAAAGGATACCGCAATCTGAATCTCTTAGACATTACATCCACTACGGTCTTTCGAAAAAGAAACAAGGCTGGATGGTTCGAGATGACCAGATCGTATGATGGGTTGATAGATATGCCTTTCCCCTTCAAATTCTTCGTCAGGCCGGATTGACAGGCCAGTCTGCGGAGGGTATCAGGATCAACACTCCCGGTTCTTTTCCCCACATTGGATGCGGGGCAAAAAAGCGAAGGGCCAAGCCTGTATTCGGTGATAACCGCCTGGAAATCCCTGCTATTTCGATAACGGGCAGCAAGAGACTCAAAAGGAAGTGCCTTTATTTGCGTCCTGATCCCCAGGTCACTGAAACAGAGCTGCAGACAGGCGGCAACCTTCTTTTCAACCTGATACTCATCAAATACATAGATCGTGAAATCGAAAGGCCTTCCGTCCCTTCGAAGCCTGCCATCTTCCGATAGATTCCAGCCTGCTTCTTTCAAGAGCGCGAGAGACTTCGCCGGATCAGGTCTCTCTTCGGGAGACAAATCTGTTGGTATCTTACCAAATCCCGACAAGGCTTCTTCAACAATGCGCTTTCTGTCCACCGCGCAAGCAAGGGCCTGCCTTGTCTTCAGGTCTGAAAACAGTGGATCGCACACATTGAAAAGCAGCACCGTACAGTAATTGAGACAGTTGACGTTGAAATAATACTCCGCCTTCTTGTCCTTCATAATATCATAATCGCCCGGAGCTATTTCCGAAGCCACATCGGTCTCGCCTGAGAGCAGTCTCGCCCAGGTTTTCTCCCCGTGACGCTGGCAATAAAAAACAATTCGGTCCAACTCCGGACGGCCGCCATAGTATTTCTCGTTGGCCACAAGCCTTACTTCCGTGTTACCTTTTTTAGATTCAAACCTGAATGGACCCGAACCTATCGGGGAACAATGATCGGCGCCATTTTTGCCGGGTTGTGGGATTATTTCAACAGGCCATATTCTGGTCAAAAAGTCAGGCTGTTCTTTTTTCAATACTATGACTATCCTGTTGTCGGAAACAGGAAGAACCTCTCGAATTGAAGCAAAGAGAATCGGGTCGTAATTCCGTAACACAGTATCTATTGAATAAACTACATCATCTGCTCTAACCACTCTTCCGTCATGGAATCGTGCGTCTTTTCTAATAGATATAGTCCAGGTAAACGTCTTCGAATCGTAGGTCCATTTTTCTGCAAGATCCGGTTCCAGTTCACCTTCGGGATTGGGAATGCAAAGGTAGCTGTACAAGAAAGGAAACAAATGATCTGAACCGCAACAGGCATCTGCTGGATTGAGCGAGGCCAAAGGCGCGTTTACATCGTACCGTAGCACATTCTCACTTCGGATTTCGTCTTTGCCGTGACCATCTATTCGATTGCACGAAGCAAGCAGAAACAGCGCCAGCAAAGCAAAGAGAATTCGGGGATGCTTAGGCCGTTCCCCCCACTTTCCGAGGTGGATCTTCATGAGTCCGACAGGCTCCTGGAAGGTTTAGGCTCTTTGTATGTAAAAATGTGACAAAAATCAATCATGTTTTTGCCGGACAGTCAACGGACAACGGTCCCATCCGCTTCGTAGGATGCACTGCACAAAAGGGGAGTGAATCACGCGGAGATGGTTATGGAGAGGGTTTTCCGCTCATGCTTCTGTTTAACGATGCATACTTCAATCGAGATCTGCCTTCCAATGTGAGGCAAAAAGGATATCGCAGTTTGAACCTCCCGGACATCACGTTTACGACCGTCTTACGAAAAAGAAACAAGGCCGCCTGGTTCGAAACAACAAAATCGTATGTTGGATTGAAGGATATCCCTTTCCGCTGCAAATCTTTCATAAGGCCTGATTGACAGGCCAGTTTGCAGGGGGTGTTGGGATCAAGACCTCCTGCTTTCATTCCTGTATGGGACGGGCAGAAAGGAGAGGAACCAAGCCTGTATTCGGTAATAACCGCCTGGAAGTCCCTGTTATTTCGATAACGGCCGGCAAGAGACTCAAAAGGAAGGGCCTTTATTTGCGTCCTGATCCCCAGGTCACTGAAACAGAGCTGCAGGTAGGCGGCAACCTTCTTTTCAACCTGATACTCATCAAATATATAGATCGTGAATTCGAAAGGCTTGCCGTCCCTTCGAAGCCTGCCGTCTTGTGATAGATTCCAGCCTGCTTCTGTCAAGAGCGCCATAGACTTGGCCGGATCAGGTCCCTCTTCGGGAGAAATATCTGTCGGTATCTTACCAAATCCCGACAACACTCCCTCAACAATGCGTTTTCTGTCTACCGCGCCGGCGAGGGCCTTCCTTGTCCTCAAATCTGAAAACAACGGATCCTTTACATTGAAAAGCAGCACTGTACAGTAGTTGATACAGTTCGTATCGAAATAATACTGTTCCTTTCTTCCCTTTATCATATCGTAATCATCCGAATCTATTTCCGAAGCCACATCGGTCGCACCCGAGAGCAGCCTTGCCCAGGTCTTTTCCTTGTGAGGCTGGTAGTAGAAGACAATTCCGTCCAACTTCGGACGGCCGCCATAGTATCCTTCATTCGCCACAAGCGTCACTTCTGTGTTGCCCTTTCTGGATGCAAACTTGAACGGACCCGAGCCTATAGGGCGATACCCATTCGAGCCATTCTGCCCGGGCTGCGGGACTATTTCTGTGGGCCAGATCTTGGTCAAATAGTCCGGTTGGTCTTCTTTCAGTACTATGACTATCCTGCTGCATGAAACAGCATAAACCTTTCGGATCGAGGCAAAGAAGACCGGGCTATGATTTCGCAATAGAGTATTTATTGAATAAACTACATCATCTGCTTCAACCTGCCTTCCGTCATGGAATTGCATGCCCCTTCTAATCGATATCGTCCAGGTAAACGTCTTCGAATCATAGGTCCATTTTTCTGCAAGATCCGGTGCCAGTTCACCTTCGGGATTGGGAATGCAGAGATAGCTGTACAAAAAAGGGAAGAAATACCCTGAACCGGAAGAAGGATCATCCGCAGGATCGAGCGACGTAAAGGGAGCATTCACGTCGTACCGCAACACATTTTCACTTCGGATCTCGTCTTTGCCATGACCATCCATTTGATTGCACGAAGCGAGCAGCAGCGGTACCAGCAAAGCAAAGAGAATTCGGGGATGCTTGGGCCATTTCCCCCACTTTCCGCAGTGGATCGTCATGAGTCCGACAGGCTCCTGGAAGGTTTGGGTTCTTTGTATGTAAAAATGTGAAAAAAATCAATCATGTTTTCTGCCGGACGGTCAACGGTGAACGGTTACTAAAGTCACACGGGTCAGAAATCTGTCCATGCAGTTCTGAATTGTTTTCCGGCGACAACTAATGATGACGCCAGCATTAGCAATGCCCCGAGTGTGAATAGTAACTGCGGACCCCATGTGTTCAGAATCACAGCGCTGCTCAGCATGACACCCAGGAAGCATGTGCCTTTGAATGCGGCGAGCGCCGGCATCGTCCTACTCAAAGCGCCGGTGCTTTCCTGCTGGATGAGGCTTTCGAGAAGGACGTGCAGCAGGGAAAAACCGAAGCCGAGCAGGATCATGAGTGGAAGCATGTGCGCATGGAAGGAGGGGACTCCTGCTATAGCCATGCTTCCCCCGGCTATCAGCAGGCCCAGAGAGACCAGGACCTCGCCCTTCCATATCAATGAGCATTTCGGGAGCAAACACGTAGCCAGAAAAGAACCGGCGGTATACCCGGACATGAGGATGCCCCAATCGGCAATGGTTCCGGACTGTGCCTTGACGAGCATGGGAAAACCAAGATTCAGAGTTCCGCCCCCAATCAGCACAATCCCGAGCACGGCGAAACGGCCTTTCAGAACAGGACTGAGCTGGAAAGGTTCCACGTATTTGCAGAACAAGGACCTCGCGTCCGTACCCTCTCCCCTCTTCGCCCCCCCTGACCTTGCCTCACATGACGGCAGTTTACTGCCGGCAAACGCGGCAATCAAGAAAAGAAGCGCAGCAACGGCTAAGGCCGTTTCTCGACCTGCCTTCAAAACAATCCAACTGATAATCCATGGCCCGCATATTCCCCCGGCGAGGGCCACTCTTTCGTTTAGAGAGTTAAAAGATATAATCCAGTCTTTTTGTACGATCATGGGTGTAATATAAAGTCTGCCGATGTAGAAGAATAATGAGCCGACAATTATGAGGAGATAGAGGGGCAGGACCGTACAGCGGGAGACAGACAGGATGAGAAGGACGGCCACGGCGGCCTTGCCGAGGTTCACGCCGGCAAGCCACTTCTTTCCTTCAGAACGATCAATCCAGAAGCCGGCAACATGGCTCAAAAGAATTGAAGGGCCCTGTTCAAGGATACCCATCAGGAGGAGATTAGAAAACGCGTTTTCTCTCGTGAAGACAAGCAAATTGAGGAGAGCCAGCCCGACAAACCGGTTTCCCAGATCTGCCAGCAAATCACACACGATTAAGAGATTTCCGGCACGGCTGCGAACGAATCCAGGCATATACCCCCCGTC
>JAZDGK010000258.1:0-4237 GCA_043806955.1 Pseudomonadota bacterium
GCCTCTTGCAAAATGTCCCCTTTTGCCCAATCTCTGCGTCAGGCTCAGATTTTAATCCTCAAAATACTACCAGTATTCCTGCGGTTAAAATCTTCGCCTTCCTTGACCTTGGACAAAATTGAACATTTTGCAAGAGGCTCATAATTAAGGATATATAATATGGAATCCCGAAAATTAAAAATCATTTTTGACGGTGGCCACGAAGACACTAAGGATGCGTTACGAATGGGACACGCTTGGAATCCAGGAGTCAGAATTCAGAAGACTTAATTGATACTTTGTTTCTTTTTCAAACTGAATTGCCGTATCCTATTATTTATGCTAACTTTCGAAGATGATGAACCTGCCGGAAAGAAGAATCCTCACTGTTTCCGCTCTAACGCAAACTGTTAAGCTTTTAATGGAAGCCAGTTTCCCGTTTGTCTGGGTAGAAGGCGAGATATCAAATTTTCGGACCATATCGTCCGGCACTTCCTATTTTACCCTGAAAGATGAGAATGCCCAGATAAGGGCGGTTCTGTTCAAGGTCAACAGGCGGTATCTCCGTTTTCATCCGGAGGATGGAATGCATATCGTCTGTCAGGGCCGCATAAGCGTCTATGAAGCGCGGGGAGAGTATCAGCTTATTATCGATCACATGGAGCCAAGGGGCATCGGCGCGCTTCAAAAGGCTTTCCTGCAGTTAAGGGAGAAACTGCAAAAAGAAGGCCTTTTCGATGCAGAACGGAAGAAGAGGCTCCCGCTATTGCCGAAAAAAATCGGTGTTGTAAGCTCGATGACCGGGGCTGCGCTCTACGATTTCCTCCGCACCGCTGCAAACCGCTGCCCCAATCTGCACATAGTGATTGCCCCGGCAAGAGTGCAGGGCGAGGGTTCAGCTCAGGAAATGGCAGGGGCGATCTCAGATCTTAACCTCGTGGAAGGAGTCGAGGTCATAGTCCTTACCCGGGGCGGGGGGTCCTTCGAGGACCTTTGGGCTTTCAACGAGGAATCCCTTGCCAGGGCAGTTTTTGCCTCGAGAATACCGGTCGTCTCGGCGGTCGGACACGAAGTTGATTTCACGATTACGGATTTTGTGGCGGACGCAAGAGTCGCGACGCCCACTGCAGCGGCAGAGCTCGTTGTGGCCGGGAAGGCGGATTTCGAGGAGGAGATAAACGGTCTTAGAGATCGGCTGGGCAAAGCTGCGGGGAGAGAATATGCATTTTTGAAAGAGAGACTTGCGCATTTCATCACCCGATTGACCGGAGTCAAACATAAGGTTGAAGACGGACGACTTCATATAGAGGCAGTACAGCTCGAAATGAGGCACAACCTGATGCTCCGTTTACAGAACCTGCGAAGGCCTCTCAATCAGCTCGCATTGGTTCTCAACGAGCATCACCCGGGCAAGAGAATCGCAGCGGCCAATTATCAGATCGGGTTGCTGAGAGGGGAACTTGAGCTGAGAATCCAGGGGCATTTTGGCAATAAGAGGGGCGCGATCGCGGAACTCAAGACCCGGCTTGACGGTGTCAATCCTCTATCGATTCTGGGCCGGGGTTACAGCATAACCAGGCTTCTGCCCGGTGGGGAAATTCTGAAGAACACTCAGGGGCTGAAACCCGGCTCTGAGGTGAAGATCAGACTCTACAGGGGCGAACTCCTTTGCCGGGTAGAGAGAGTTGAGGATGCGGAATGAATCGCGGCAAAGCCGCAACCAAAAGTAAGTGCGAAGTACTGAGTGCTGAGTACTGAGTGAAATTCCAAATGACAAAATCCAAAGTTCAAACAAAGCTCAAATAACAAATGTCAAAGGTGATGGATTCGTAAAAAGTCGTCACTCCGGTGAAAACCGGAGTCCAGGCTCTTTGTAACTACTTGAACAGACTGGATTCCGGCTTCCGCCGGAATGACAAGAAGCAGCTCTTTCCGATTTTTTACGAGCTCATCAATGGTGCCTTAATTTGATTTTTGGGCTTTGACATTGATTTGAACTTTGAACTTTGGCATTTGAACTTGTAATAGTGCGGCTTAGCGATGTTCGAGAAACTTCAACAAAATTTAAGCAGAACAGGCGCTGGTAGAACACTGTTCTTTCTCAGTTTGATTCTTATCGGGTCTTGTGCCGGTCTCGCGCCTCAGGCCGGAGGAATGCCTGAATGGGCGCTCTATCCGCCTCGCCTGGCTGTCGGCCAGGCAGGTCTTTTGTCTATAAGGGAGCCGGAAGGGGTCTGGGTGACAGGCTTTTTCCTGGGGAAGACCGTGAATTTTCAGAAAACCGGGGGGATTTTACGCGCCATCCTGCCCGCAGATCTCTTCTCTTCACCCGGGACTTATCCGCTGACTCTCTCATTCGAGCAGATTGATAATGGTACTCTCCATTCAGAAGATGTCGGTATAGAAGTAGAGCCATACAGCTTTCCTGTCGAGGGTTTGGAACTGCCTGAACATATGGTGACACTCCCGCCTGATGTGCAGGAACGGGTCGAGAGTGAGAAGAAACAAATAGAGTCAATACTGAATATGATGCCGCGAGAAGAACTCTGGCAGGACGGCTTTCTAAAACCGGTGGACGGCAACGTATCAGGACTCTTCGGCAGCAGAAGGATAATGAACGGCAAAGAGCGCAGCAGGCATCTTGGCGTTGATATCGGGGGAAAAGAAGGTGACCCGGTTTTTTCTTCCAATAAGGGCAGAATTGCTCTGATCGGTGACTTTTACCTGACCGGCAAGACCGTCATTGTTGACCACGGCCAAGGGGTTTTTACCATTTATTGCCACCTTTCCAAGGTTTTTGCAGAAGAGGAAGCAAAGATCGGCAGGGGGGAGATCCTGGGAGAAGTGGGCTCCACCGGGCGATCTACGGGGCCGCATCTCCATTGGGGCGCACGGGTTTGCGGGGCGCGGGTTGATCCTTTGTCGCTCGTCCAGAGCACTGCCGGATTCGCCTCCGCGTCCTTTGCACCTTTGCGCTGAGTATTTGTATGGATGATAGTATCGGAGAATGATATGAATATGAAAGAAAAGAACTTTGAAGAAGCTATGGAGAGATTGCGAAGCATTGTGGAAGAGCTGGAGAGAGGCGACCTTTCCCTCGAAGAATCATTGAAAAAATTCGAGGAAGGGGTTAAACTTTCGCAATTTTGTCTCGGAAAACTGGACGAGGCCGAAAAGAGAATCGAGATCCTGGCCAGGGGCGAAGGCGGTAAACTCGTCACGAAAGAGTTTCAACCTGAAGTGGGAGCCTGATTGAATTTCGGATTTCGGATTTGGGATTTCGGAATGATGAGACAGTGATGAGTACAAAGAAGGGCTTTATCGGTGAACGGTGAACGGACAACGGTGAACGCTTCGAATGGGCGTTGGTTTTGGGGTAAGACGTGGATTTGAAATCTTATGTTGCCGAGCGACGGTCTTTGGTTGATCAGGCACTTGATAAATATCTGCCTGAAGACACGGGGCCGGCCGGTGCAGTAATGAGGGCCATGCGTTACAGCGTTTTTGCGGGGGGGAAGCGGGTGCGCCCCATTTTGTGTATTGCCGCGTGCGAGGCTGTTCGGGGCGAAATAGAAAACGCATTGCCCCTTGCCTGCGCTATTGAGTGTATTCACACCTATTCGCTTATTCACGATGACCTCCCGGCCATGGACGACGATGATTTCCGGCGCGGTATACCCACCTGCCACAAGGCCTTTGGCGAAGCCATAGCCATACTGGCCGGCGACGGCCTGCTCACCTTTGCCTTTCAAATTCTGTTCAAAAGCGCCTCCGAATCCGCACCCCGGAGAAAAAGGCTGGCGGAAGCCGGAAACGTGATAGCCTGCGCTGCAGGGGTGGGCGGCATGGTGGGCGGCCAGGTTGTAGACATTCTTTCCGAAGGCAAGGAGGTTGAAGCTTCTCTTGTTGACTATATACACAAGCATAAGACCGGCGCTCTTATCGCTGCCTCTGTGAAAGCCGGGGGACTGGCGGGAGGCGCCGGGAAGGGAAGTCTCAAGTCTCTTTCGCTCTACGGCGAGGCACTGGGGCTTGCTTTCCAGATAGTCGATGATATCCTTGACATAGAGGGCGACCAAGAGGAAATGGGCAAAGCTGCAGGAGCGGATGCAAAAAAGAAAAAGGCTACCTATCCCTCCATATGCGGTCTGGCCGAATCGAAGGAATCGGCCCGGAGATTAATCGAGGCGGGCATAAAGAGCCTGCAAAGATTTGGGTCTGAAGCGGAGCCGCTTCGGGCCATAGCTCACTATATTGT
>JAZDGK010000259.1:0-7601 GCA_043806955.1 Pseudomonadota bacterium
AGAGATTAAATGGGTGAATCCACGGGGCATTCATCTCACCTTGAAGTTTCTCGGTTATGTTGAAGAAAAAATGATCGAGCCGATAGCCGTTGCCCTGGAAGGTGCGACAGCGGGTCAGGAGAGTCTGACCCTCAAGGCCGAATGCATCGGAGCATTCCCGAGTCTCAAGAATCCCCGGGTGGTCTGGGTGGGAGTAGGCGGCGAGACAGAGCGTCTGAGTCTCATTCAACAAAGGATTGAAGAAGCCCTCCTTAAGCTGGGCTTTCCCAAAGAGGACCGGCCGTTTACTCCTCATCTTACGCTCGGCCGTATTCGGCCCGGAAGGAAAGCCGGGGATTTCGGCGCCGGCATTGAACACCTTAAGAAGACGTCCTTCGGTCCGCTCACCGTGACCGAAGTAGTGCTTTATCAGAGCGTGTTGCGACCGGACGGCGCTGTTTATACACCGCTGAAGAAAATAGCTCTGCAAAAATGATGGTCTCGTAAAGAGTCGGAAAGAGCTGCTTTTTGTCATTCCGGCGAAAGCCGGAATCCGGTCTATTCAAGTAGTTACGGAGATCCTGGACTCCGGTGCCTGCCCCGGACTTCGATCCGGGGTTCACCGGAGTGACGACTTTTTACAAATCCATCAAAGATATAGAGCCTCTTGCAAAATGTTCAATTTTGCCCAAGGTCAAGGAAGGCGAAGATTTTAACCTTCAAAGGCTGGAAGGCTAGAAGGCTGGGAAGCCGGGAAGCCGGAAGGCTGCGAGCCAACCCCAACGATTCAGCTTTCCGGCCTCCCGGCTTCCTAGCTTCCCAGCTTCCCAGCATGGTGAGGATTAAAATCTGAGCCTGACGCAGAGATTGGGCAAAAGAGGACGTTTTGCAAGAGGCTCATATAGACTTTCAGATAATGTTTTTGGGAAGGCAGCAGGGAGGGGATAGTACCTGTTCGTACATCCCCGACCGATAACGCACCCAAAAGCTTTATCTGGAAGTCTATAGAATATGGGGTAGTGGGGCCCCGCATGAATCACTGGAGGACATGAATATGGCAACATCAATGGATAAGGGGAAGGCTGTGGAACTGGCAGTCTCTCAAATCGAGAAACAGTTTGGCAAGGGTTCTATAATGCGCCTGGGCGCCGACGGCCGGATTGTGGATGTCCCTGTCATTCCCACCGGATCTCTCGGTCTGGATATCGCGACCGGGATAGGAGGCATTCCCAGAGGGCGCGTAACCGAGATATTCGGTCCTGAATCCTCCGGCAAGACAACTCTGGCCCTCCACGTAATATCCGAAGCACAAAAAAGGGGTGGTATTGCCGCTTTTATTGATGCGGAGCACGCGCTCGACCTAACCTATGCACAAAAGCTTGGGGTGAAAACCGATGAGCTCCTGGTCTCACAACCCGACACCGGCGAACAGGCCCTTGAAATCACCGAAATCCTCGTAAGAAGCGGGGCTATAGATGTTATGGTGATAGACTCTGTTGCCGCTCTGGTGCCGCGTGCTGAGATTGAAGGCGAGATGGGCGATGCCCACGTAGGGTTGCAGGCTCGTCTGATGTCTCAGGCCTTGAGGAAACTCACAGCCTGTATCAGCCGGTCGCAGGCATCGGTCATATTCATAAACCAGATTCGTATGAAAATCGGGGTATTTTACGGGAATCCCGAGACGACTACGGGTGGGACGGCCCTCAAGTTCTATGCCTCTATGAGGCTTGATATCCGCAAGACTGCAAACATAAAAGAAGGACAGGATGTTATAGGGAGCCGTACAAAAGTGAAAGTGGTCAAGAACAAAATGGCCCCCCCGTTCAGAGAGGCGGAATTCGATGTGCTTTACGGGCATGGAATATCAAAGGAGTTGGATATCCTTGAGCTTGCCGCAGCAGTAAACATTATTGATAAGAGCGGGGCCTGGTATTCGTACGGCGGTGAAAAAATCGGCCAGGGACGGGAGAATGTGCGGCTTTTCCTTCAGGCCAACGCGAACATAATGAAGGAGATCGAGGACAAGATCCGCGAGGCATACGGCATCTTGAAGGTCGCCCCGGAGAAAGCTGTTGAAAAACAGGGGAAAAACTGATGGACCCGAACGGAACGAAGAATAGAATTCTCTTGCGTTCTTCGTGGTGAATACCTTAGTACGGCTCCACGAAAACGTGTACCCAGAATAAACGGACCCTGATAGGCGGGGTTTTCTAACCCCGCCGCAAATGGATGGTTCCATTGTGGGGCGGCCCTGGAAAGGGCCGCCTATCCTAATGGCTGGAAAGCCTGCGTGTTATGGGTACTCCATTCTGTGGAGCTGTACTTAGGGCTTGCGCAAGAATAACTTGGTAGAATTCGCGCCCAAATGTGCCGTAGATTCGATCGATCTGAACGAGCAAAGGCGGAGGAATAGCCGGCTATTTTGAGGACTTTGGGAGCGAAGATCGGTTGAAGATATGGTACAGTTGGGATGCGAAAATGCGCAAGTTATTCTTGCGCAAGCCCTAAGTTCGAGGAAAGAAATAAATGACCGGGAATGAGCTCAGAACGAATTTTCTTAATTTTTTTGCATCAAACGGCCACACGGTCGCAAGAAGCTCGTCTTTGGTGCCGATTGATGATCCGACACTGCTTTTTACGAATGCCGGGATGGTCCAGTTCAAAAAAGTCTTTCTGGGCGAAGAAAAACTCGACTTCGTCCGGGCTGCTACCTCACAAAAATGCATGCGGGCCGGCGGCAAACATAACGACCTGGAAAACGTTGGCCGAACTTCACGCCATCATACCTTCTTTGAGATGCTCGGGAATTTTTCCTTTGGCGACTATTTTAAGGAAGAGGCCATAGGTTTTGCCTGGTCATTTCTTACCGGGCACTTGAAGCTGCCCGTGGAAAAACTCTGGGTCACTGTCTATCAGGATGACGACGAAGCACACGGCATCTGGCGCAATAAGATCGGGATCCCTGATGAGAGGATCGTCAGGCTGGGGGAAAAGGATAATTTCTGGGCCATGGGTGATACCGGTCCCTGCGGGCCGTGCTCGGAGATAATCATCGATCAGGGCGAGGAGATCGGCTGCCGCAGACCGGAATGCAGAGTGGGGTGTGACTGCGACAGATATCTTGAATTATGGAACCTGGTGTTCATGCAGTTCTATCGAAATGAAAAGGGCGAGATCTTCCCGCTTCCCAGACCAAGCATCGATACCGGAATGGGTCTTGAACGAATCGCGGCGGTGATGCAGGGAAAAAAGACCAATTATGATTCCGACCTTTTCCAGGGGATCGTCTCGTCTGTAGCAGACCTCTCCGGCACACCTTACGGCCGGAGTGAGACCGGCGACACGGCCATACGTGTGATTGCCGACCATAGCCGGGCTTCATCTTTCCTTATAGCCGACGGTGTACTGCCCTCAAATGAGGGACGGAGCTATGTCCTGAGAAGGATAATAAGACGTGCAGCCCGATATGGACGGCTACTCGGGTTTGACAAGCCGTTTCTCGGCGAAATAGCCGCCAGGGTTACGGATACCATGGGGGGAGTCTACCCGGAACTTCTTGAATCAATTGATTTCACCCGGCAGGTTCTTACAAATGAAGAGGAACGGTTTGCCGAGACACTCGACTTCGGCCTGCGACTTCTTATGACTGAAATAGCGGGATTACGAGTTCGCGGAGAAAAGATCATACCCGGTGAAACTATATTTAAACTCTATGACACCTACGGATTCCCGATGGACATCATTCAGGATGTGGGCCGCGAAAACGGGTTTGAAGCTGATTTTATCGGTTTTGAAAAACATATGGCCCGGCAAAGGAAATCGTCAAGGCAGTCATGGAAAGGTGAGGCTGCAGGAATTCCCTTGATCTATCAGAGGCTGTTGGACAGGGAGGAAAAAACCGTTTTCGTCGGATATGAAATGACCGCTGTACATTCTCCTGTGATCCTGCTCGTTAAGGATGGGGAAGAAATAGAATGGGCGCAAAAGGGTGATCACGTGGAAATAGTGGTCAACAAAACCCCGTTCTATGCCGAGGCCGGAGGCCAGGTCGGTGACCAGGGACTGATAAAAGGAACCCGGGGTGAAATCGCCGTTGAGGATACGGTCGCGCTTGCCGGCGGCATTTACGTACACCGGGGTGAAGTCATCGACGGCTCCGTCGGAGTCGGAGAGGATGTGGAACTTGAGGTCGCCCGCGACCGGCGCCAGGCCATAGCCCTCAACCACACGGCAACCCATCTCCTTCAGGCCGCACTGAGAACAGTCCTTGGGGATCAGGTACGGCAATCAGGATCTCTCGTGGCCCCGGATCGGCTTCGCTTCGATTTCACCCATTTCTCACATGTAAGTGATGAAGAACTTGCACAAGTGGAGGCCATCATCAACCGGAAAATCAGGGAGAACCTCTCTCTGGCAGTAGATATACAGACCCGGGAAGATGCTTTGAAAAACGGCGCCACCGCCCTTTTCGGAGAGAAGTACGGCGAGCGCGTCCGGGTGGTCTCCGTTGGTTCGTTCAGCAAAGAGCTCTGCGGCGGGGTCCATGTAGAGCGAACGGGTGAAATAGGCCTGTTCAAGATCATTTCGGAAGGCGGAGTGGCCGCAGGCATTCGTCGTATCGAGGCCATAACAGGCGAGGCGGCCGTAGACCTGTTGCAGGAAAGAGAACGAATACTGAAGCGTCTTGGGCACCTTCTGAAGGCCTCGCCTGAAGAGGTGGAAAAGAAGGCGGAAAGGCTCCTGGTGCGCCACAAGGAATTGGAAAAAGAGTTGAGCGGGTTAACAGCCAGATTGACGCTCAATGACCTTGATAAGATCCTGGAGAATGTCAGGGAGCTGCACGGGGTAAGGATCCTCACTTCTATTGTACCTGTAGACGGCCCCAAGACCTTGCGGGACCTGGCCGACAGGTTCCGGGATAAAATCGGCTCGGGTATTATCCTCCTTGGGAGCGAACACGACGGTAAGGTCTTGCTCGTGTCCGTCGTCACCAAAGATCTTATGAACAAGTATCACGCCGGGAATATCGTAAAAAGGGCGGCTCAGGAGGTTGGAGGCAGCGGCGGCGGCCGTCCCGACATGGCCCAAGCCGGCGGGACCCAAACGGACCGGCTCCCCGAGGCCATGGACACCGTCTATAAGCTTGTTGAAGAAGCTGAAGCGTAGGAGTCTGTCGGACTTAGGGGATCGTCACGAGGAAGTGGAGGAACGAGACTTATGGTAATATGATGCTCGGATTTGGGCCGTCCTACCCACTTCGGCAGTAGATCATCCCTAAGTCCGACAGGCTCCTAGTCCGATTCTGTCTTCGGATCACCCAGCGGGCGAGTAAAAGTGTACTTCGCCGGATCGACAACAAGCTTTCTCGCCGTTTTCCCTACACTCGAGCTTGGGATGCTGAACGGCAAGGCAACCACAAAAAGCGCCACTCCGGCTATGGTCAACACAACCCCGACGGGTCTCAGTACCAGGGCATCTATAACTATGGCCTCTGCAGACGTGTCCCGAGCCATGCACCTTCCAGCCGAGGCTGGAACGGCCGCAAAAACAATGGAAATCACCAGAGCGATACAAATCGATTTAAGAACAGGGTTGCTCATAAACGTCCTCCATTCGTCTCTCTTTTTGTAATTTCAGACCTCGTAAACGCACACCTAAAAGGTGCGATGTTTTTGGACATGCAACCAGTCAATGTTGGGTTTCGCGTTGCTCTACCCAACCTACGAACTACTACGAACTACGAACTTGCCACCGAGATTGTACAATGCAGGTTGGGTAGAACGGAGTGAAACCCAACAAATTCACTGTTTGCGATGTCCAATTCTTACGCGAAATACAATAAACTCAGCATGTTATAGCATGGTTAAAGTCTAGGTTTTACGAGGTCTGAATTTGAATGCTGCTGAGTGAAAACTATCCACTATCCCGACCTTTTGTCAATGCCAAAAAAGCTGACTGCTGACCGCTCTATGTGGAGACCCAAGGTTTTTGGATAGAAATAGAAACGTAAGGGGCGCGTTTGGAGGCTGTCAAAGGTGAATAACAAAAGGGGCAGGTCATGTTGACCCTGCCCCCCGGAGATGGGCCCGCAGGAGGAACCCTTCAACTCCTCTTGGCCCTGTAAGGTTTTGGAACTGGTTGCCCCCTATTTTGCCAGAGCTTTCGCTTTCTGCAAGCCGGGAATATTCGGGTAATAATACGGTAGGAAAATCCGTACTGCGAGGGTGTCCAAAAACTCTCAATTTTGTTCAGAGCCAAGGGAGATCCGCATCAGGCGGATAACCGGAGGTCCGCTTCTATCCAACGAAAATTCGGGGATATTTGGGCCGTTCCCTCCACTTCCGCAGTAGATCATCCTAAGTCCGACAGGCTCCTAGGCGCCGCTGGAGGATAAGAGATAGGTCCTGAGGTTTACCTTCTTGTTTTTAATCCCAATCTTTTCTCTGATACTGTCTCGGTAAGACTCGATAGTCCTCGTGGAAAGGAATAACATGTCTGCAATTTCCTTAGTGCTTTTTCCCTGCTTTACGAAATTGACTATCTGGACTTCTGCGGGGGTGAATCTGGAATAATCAGGGGACGGAGTGTCTTTCATGAACGGCGACACGACACTATTCAGGTTTGATTCGAGAATACTCAAACAGGCCTTCTGCTGGTCATCCAGTTCGCTTCTTTTGAGCTTCTCCAAATAAGGCCCGACCATCTGTTCCATATTGAATAAAATTCTGTCTTCAAGCTCTTTCTGATCTTCCTCCCGTCGTTTCAAGATGACTCTCAAAGCAATTACGGCCTCCTGGAGATCAACGGTCTTAATCTCCAACTCCCTTTCTCGTCTCTTTAGCAATTCTTCTGCCCGTTTCCGCTCGTCTATGTTGTACAGCGATCCCACTTTCCCTTCTGTTTCGCCGCTCCTCAGAGACATTATCAACCAGACGAGTCTCCCATCTTTTCGCCGAAAACGGACCTCCCTGCTCACCCGTTCGTACCTCCCCTTAATCTGACTGGTCAGAAGGGAGACTGCTCCTTCCTGATCTTCTTCAAAAATAAAACTGCTTATCTTTTGCGCCAGTAATTCCTTTACCGGGTGGCCAAGAATTTCGGCCCAAGCCCTGTTGAGAAAAATGATCACGCCATCTTCATCACACTTGAAGACTACCTCCCGGAGGTTCTCAACCAGTTCCTGATAACGCCTAACCCAGGAAAACACTTCCTCGATCAGACGGTATTGAATCTGAGAAGTTAATTCGTGCGCCTCTATTCTTCTGTGATCATCCGTAGCGCACACATCGGCAGCCAAATGCTGCGGAAGAGGATTATGATCTACGCCCGGATCAGCCGGCAAAAATCCCCCCAGCATACCCCCGAGCCCTACGTCCTCTTTTTTCCTGCCCATTCCTGTAACCGTAGTACACTCTGTTAAGGGATCGTCAGTCTCCCCATCTTCGGCAGTAGATCATGCCTAATGGTCTGTCACGAAATAAGTTGCGCAATTCCGAGTGCTGAAACGCCCGTCCGGCAAGGCGCGAGGAGGGCGCATACCCGGAGGTAATCCGAGGGGACGTTAGGTTGCGATAATTCCGTTAGTTACGCAACAGAAGTGGGATCACAGGACCAAGTTCAGG
>JAZDGK010000260.1:0-7641 GCA_043806955.1 Pseudomonadota bacterium
GGCCTCTCTACAAGCCAAGTTGCCTCGGGAGTCATATGAGTAAAGCCTTTGACCCGCCCGGCGCACTGCATGAGGTTTTTGGTCATAGACATAGAACCCGACTTGGGAATTGTAAGTCATATTGCCCACGTCATCATAACAATAGTCAATCCGCCCGTATGCATTGCTCCGCGCCGAATCGAGCCGATTCAGCTCGTCATAATGAAAAACCTGTGTCATATCGGTGTTTAATGTGTCCGTTATCGACTTCACATTGCCTGCATTGTCGTAAACATAATAAAGCTTCTGAAGATACTCGGGATGTCCTTCTTCTTGTATGCTTGTTACTATTGCCTGGAGGCGCTTATTCTCCGGATAATAGTCGAATTCCGTTACTACTCCGTTTGCATATTCGGCCCGTTTCGCCTGCCCTGAGGCGTTATGCCCTTCATACGTTACAAAACCGGGCACATCTTTGAGAAATCCACCTTCATACAGGTAGCTAACCTGTTCACCATCAGGATATGTGATACCGATGACCCTTCCAAGGGCATCGTAGGCCGTCCGCACAGAGTAGGCAGTCCCGTCTACAATTCTGTCCGTCCTTGTTGTCCTTCCAAGCTCATCATAGTAGTTCCTGGTTGTTCCGGAGGCATCTATTACGGTGGTGAGTCTTCCCTTGGAGTGTGGTGAAAAGGCCTCATCGTAAACAAAATCCACATCTGGGCTGTTTGGAAAATCTTTGTAATCTAGTCTGCCTATTTCGTCGTAAAAAAACCTCGTGGTCTGCGATCTCGGGTCTGTCTGGAATTCCAGGTTTCCGTTCGCGTCGTAATCATATTTCCAGGAGCCCATATCAGGTTCAGTCATGCTCCTTTTGCGAGATAAGGAATCGTAAGTCATTATAGTCTGATTATCCTGAGTATCAGTTACGACGGTAAGAT
The DNA here is from genome assembly GCA_043806955.1 of Pseudomonadota bacterium. Lineage (GTDB taxonomy): Bacteria > Desulfobacterota > QYQD01 > QYQD01 > JAZDGK01 > JAZDGK01. The sequence continues at coordinate 924 of JAZDGK010000260.1, forward strand.
TTCCCAATGCATCATAAGTGTGATTTGTTGTAGCATACAATGTGGGAGAAGGCCATTCTCCCGTGTATTCCTCTTTCTTTGACAACCGCCCATATGCGTCTTTTCCCTCTACTGTCACGTGATTGTTCTCATCTATGACGACAGTCCGGAATTTGTCATAGATTCTTGAGATAGTCTTGTTGTCAGGTGTGTGGACGTCTGTTGTCCTGCCGACAGGGTCATAATAGTAAGTGGTCCATTTTGGTGTTTCCGACCCCATGAAATAGGGCAAGGACGATAGGCATACCCGGCCCTGATCATCATAGACGGTTTCGGTCACGATAGTCTTCCCTTCCGGTCCCTTACCTCGCTTCTCGATGGCTCGCCCCAGCCCGTCAAAGTAGACATCATTCCACGTATACTGACCGGTCCCGTTCACCTCTGTTGTATAAGTTGTTATCCTCTGCGCCCCGACAGTGCCAAAGTCCAGATAGTAGTAGCTTCCAGTGCCATAGGTTGAGCCGGTATCCTTAGGGTTTGTGACCCTTATCAATCTTCCAAAAACGTCATACTCGTAGGCGGTTAGATTGTCGTTCTGGTCTCTTTCCGTCAGCGGTTTCCCATACCGCAGATCGTATGTCTTCGTAGCGGTGTGCCCAAGTTGATTCCTGGATGTCTCATGGTAGGTATGAGTCAATCCATCATAAGTGGTGGTCGTTGTATATCCTCTTGGGTTCTTGATTGTCTCTACATTCCCATATGGATCGTAAGTATACGACGTTTCCGGATCGGCCTCTCCTTCCTTTTTCAGATCCAGCCAATCAACCTTTTTCCACAGGTTTCCCTTGCCATCGGGATAGTATACAAAAGAGGATTTGGCCACCGGTTTTCCATCAGCATCTTTCACAGTCTTAGTCTGAGGCAAGCTCAATACCCACCTTGCAGTATCGTATTCGTAGGTTGTTTCTTCACATTTTTCATCACCCGTTTTGGACACGTCTCCATGATGTTTGATGGACTTCATATTGCCGTAATCGTCATAATCGTATTCAGTCGATGTTTCCACGCAGGTTCCAGTCCCGTCCCAAGTGTATTCGTTTTCCTGCCTGAGGGATACAAGAGTTACTCCAGAGTAAGGAGAGGATTTATCGTAGTCTTTCAAGATTTCGGAATACACATTCCCCGACAGGTCCTTGACAACAATATGATACGGCAGTCCTTTGCGTTCCCGATCCTGATGAAACCATTTTTCGGTAGTCTTAGTTGAATCGGTAGAGATGACATGTTCAAATCCTCTGAATTCGCGATCGTCCCGGTCGTATAGACCACCGGAGTAACCGTAGTCGGTCCTGGATGTAATCCCATTCCCGTCGCTGACTGTAACGGATGAGAGCGTTGGGAGGGTGAACGGCAGAAGGTGATTGGTCCATTCTGAAGAAGGTTTGTATGTGAACGTCGTTGTAGCGCCAAGGCCATTAGAAACTTGTTTAATCAAGTCCGGAATCCCGGCCGGTGCATAACTGATTCGTAACGGCTGACCGGGTTCATAGAAAATGATGTCGTCCTTCCCATCACCATTAAAATCCCCTGTCCATAAGCGATACCCGATTGCCGAGCTCCATGGTATTCGTATTCCACATTGCGTGTAGGAATTCAGGTTCCCGCCATAGCTGATATTAACGTATCCACCGGTCAGGAATAGAAGATCTGTTCTGCCGTCGCCGTTGAAGTCGCCGGTCAACATATCAGAAAAGGGGGGCAGTCCCCATGTGAGCTGGGACTTGCTGTTTAGACTGGAACTATCTCCACCATAGACAATGCTGAGAGGCTGACCGGTTTCACAGAAAACGATATCTGCTCTTCCATCACCGTTAAAATCACCAGTCCAATGGTTGAACACCGGCAACGTCCAATCGAGGCAATTGTAAGTGTTCAGAGTCCCACCCCAAGAGATGGCGACATGATGCTGTGAATCTCTGACCCATAATATATCGCTTTTGCCATCACCATTGAAATCAGCAACCAAATAATATGGGCCAGGCCTGTACCAATAATCTTGTTTGAAAAGGTAATTTGGAATAGGCCAAATTAATGGGCAAATTGTAAAAGGAATATGCAATCCAGTTCTGTACGAGTTATCGGAGAGATCAGGGCCCCAGGAGATTAGCAATTCGTCACTTCCGCCAAAGAAACTCACATCGACTTTGCCATCCCCGTTGAAATCGCCGGGCTGGAGAAGAGGCCCTAATCTGTCGTGATGATGGGGCATCCATCGAAGGTTGCAGAGCACATCCAAGCTCTCACCTGAGGCACGAGCCATGACGTTGTTGAACAGCCGAAGCGAGTCAGTCTTCCCATCACCATTAAAATCTTCCATCCACAAATATTGTTTGAATGACACTGTATTTGGGATTGGCATCCATGTGTGACAACTCCATGGCAAATAATCAAGAGTCATAAGGCCGCCGGACAGCAATCCCATTTTATCGTTGTTACGGAAAAGAATATCACACCTGCCATCACCGTCATAATCACGAGCCCATAATAGAGGCCCCATATTATAATTATAGAAATTTTCGCCGGTTCGAGTTTCTGGGACGATGCAAGGAAGTACCTCATATTGGCTGAAATAGCCTTCTCCATCTACGTAGTAATCTATGCTTATCGGAGGAAAAGCGGAGACGCCGTCACTTCCGTACTGAGTAACGGAGCCAAGCACAGACCTTTGTGCAGTTGGGGACATTTCATCCTGATTCTTGTATTCCAGAACATATTTTCGGACCAAATCACCCCTGAAAGAGACACTGATAGTGTTCAATCTGAACGACATGGTTGTCGGCACACCATAAGTATACTGCACCGGTTGATCTGGTCGTACATCCCAAAAAAAATGCACCGAGTATTCAGGTGCGAGGTCTTGGTTTCCCGTGTATTGTATAGTATCAACGTATATCTCTCCGTAGTGCAGCGGAGTGTAACTGACTGTCATGTAGTTTCCGTTGGTGTCTTCTACCTTATCAAGATACCATTTAAAAATCTGGCCAATGATCAGTTCCTGCCTGGAAAAGGAAGAACTGCCATAGTAATGCTTGATACCATCTTTAGTCGTAACTTCCCAGCCTTGGGTAGACGAATTGAAATAGAACCTTGAGAATTCCCCTTCGATCTTTCTCCCATAGCAGTTCACTCCCCAGTCCTCTCGTGGGACAAGCTCTTCAGATTCGAAGACGAAATCATTTTTTCCGTAATCAATGCCATGCTTTGTGGATCTTTCAATCGCCCCGATGTTTATGGCCCACCCTTGCCCAACCCAGCCATTGCCCCTGCGCGAATCATACGTAAGCGCCAGCCGGGGGTCTATTCCTTTTCTCCCGGGCGGTACTTCTATCGGAATACTCATGCGAGCGCTCCCGGTAAAATCGAGTTTGTCCATATCCAAACCGGGTGCAACTATCCTTCCCGGCGCGGTCTGAGGAGATCCCCCCAGCGCCGTGTCCTCTGCCCTAGACACCGAGATAAACCAGCCTAGAATTAGAAGAATGAGAATCGCAGGTACTTTGCTCAAGTTTCTATGCCGATCTGGAAAGTCGAAAAACGGCTGCATATTCGGATCTCCTTGGCGTAACTACTGTCTAATACTGACGTTCACGGAGGTTACCAGGTTGTGGACGCGCTTGCCTCGTTGCTGTAGGCAGAATAGTCGATGCTGTTATAGGCCCGTACACGATAGTAGTACGTCGATTCCCAAGCTACTTGGGTATCTGCGAAAGCAGAGGCATTCGGACCCAGTGTGGCTATTACTGAGTATGTTCCCTCTGCTCCCAATTTTCGCTCGATCTTATATCCCGTTTCATTATTGGCATTATCGACCCAAGCCAGATCGATCCGGCTTGGGGAAACCTTTGTGGCCGTGAGATTCGTTGGAGCTGCGGATACCGACATTCCCGGTATCGCGGGTACTTGTGTCCCATGTTCCTCATATCTGACTTCCGCGGTAAACCCGGGAAGATGCTCTATACGCACCAAGCGGCCTTCGTCATCGTAAATGTAATTCACCGTCTCTGCGGAACCGGGACCGGACAGGTTATACGTTTGACTCTTTACTGCCTCACTGTTCCCGGCAGCATCGACAGCAAAATACTTGAGTGTAGTAGTGACTGATATTAAGATGGGGCCGGCATATGCCAGCGATGATTTGGTTGGCGTATTTCCGTCCACAGTATAGTAAACCTTATCCACGCCGCTCAGACTGTCTTCAGCCCAAAGGCTTACCATTCTGGAAGTAGTGTAGATGCCGGACGAAGACGCCGTCGTTACCGGCGGTGTGGTATCGAGTGTAATAGTGTCAGAAACCGGAGTCGACCAATGGCCCTCCGCATTGCCGAACTTCACGTAAACGGTTTTGTGTCCATCGCCGGCGGGAAGAGAATATGTTTTGTTTGCTGCATAAGCCGTAGCTGCGCCCCAGTTTACTCCATCGTCGCTGAATTGCATCTGGGTCACATCAATGGGGTCTGTGGCCGAAAGGCTGAGAGTTACAGAAGCCGACCTGGTGTAAGTCGCTTCTCCATTTATGGTTATGCCGTTAGCTTGAACAGGGATGATCGCGTTAGGGCTGCTATCTCCGAACCATTCAACGTCTTCTTGCGCCATGCGCATCTGGAAATTGTACGCGCCGGGAGTTGAAGGGGTTGTGATTTCGAAAGCGAAGGTCTTCTCCTGACCCGGCGCGATTGATTCACCCGCTCCCAGACCCACCCTGTTGCCGAACCCCCAAACAGTATTGTCCTCGGGGTTCTGCGTACCCAGTCCATAGCCGGATGCTGATGTCCACGTGTTTGTGCCATTGTTCTTCATCGTCACCGATACGGTAGCACTCCTGCCGGCCAAAAGACTGTTCGGAATATTCTGGGAGACAAATCGCGCGTCATTGGCCTGAGGACTTCGAACAATAATGACTATGTTCGTGCTGCAGTCTCCGAACCACTCAACGCTTTCGCGCACCATGCGCATCTGGAAATTGTAAGCGCCAGGGGTGGGGGGAGCCGTGATTTCGAAAGTGAAGGTCCTTTCCTGACCCGGGGCGATTGATCCATTCTCTGCCAGACCCACCCTGGTGCCGAATCCCCAGGTAGTATTGTCCTGTGGGTTCTGCGTGCCCAGTCTATACCCGGCTGCCGATGTCCATGTATTTGTGCCGTTGTTCTTCATCGTCACCGATACAGTAGCACTCTCGCCGGCCACAAGACTGCTCGGAATATTCTGCGAAACGAATCGCGCATCGTTCGCATGAACACGTTGAACAGTAATGGCCATGTTGGTGCTGCAGTCTCCGAACCATGCAACGCCTTCTTGCACCATGCGCATCTGGAAATTGTACGTGCCGGGGTTTGAAGGGGCTCTGATTTCAAAAGTGAAGGTCTTCTCCTGACCCGGGTCGATTGACTCGCCTTCTGCCAGATCCACCCTGGTGCCGAATCCCCAAACAGTATTGTCCTGCGGGTTTTGGGTACCCAGTTTATATCCGGCTCCCGGGGTCCATGTGTTTGTGCCGTTGTTCTTCATCGTCACCGAAACCGTAGCAGTCTCTCCGGCTGAGAGGCCGCTCGGAACACTCTGCGAAATAAACCGCGCATCATTAGGCTGAAGACTTCGCACATTAACAACCACGTTAGTGCTGGACTCCCCGAACCATTCAAAGCCTTCGCGCACCATGCGCATCTGGAAATCGTGGTTGCCGGGGGTTGAGGGCGCCGTGATTTCAAAGGTGAAGGTCTTCTCCTGACCCGGGGCGACTGATTCATCCCCTGCCAGATCCACCCTGCCGAATCCCCAAACTGTATTGTCGTGCGGGTTCTGGGTTCCCAGTTTATGACCGGCTGCCGACGTCCACGTATTTGTGCCATTGTTCTTCATCGTTAGCGAAACCGTTGCAGTCTCTCCGGCTGCAAGACCGTTCGGAACATTCTGCGAAACAAGCCGCGAATCATTAGGCTGAAGACCTCGAACACTCACCACCACGGTGGTGCTCCACTCTCCGAACCATTCCACGCCTTCGCGCACCATACGCATCTGGAAATTATGCTCGCCGGGAGTTAAAGGGGCTCTGATTTCAAAAGTGAAGGTCTTCTCCTGACCCGGCGCGACTGATTCATCCGCTGCCAGCCCCACCCTGCTGCCGAATCCCCAGACGGTATTGTCGTGCGGGTTCTGGGTGCCCAGTTTATAACCGGCTTCCGATGTCCATGGACTCGTACCATTGTTCCTCATGGTCACCGCAACCGTAGCACTCTCTCCGGTCGAGAGACTACTCGGGATGCTCTGCGAAATATACTGCGCATCGTTACCCTCAGCAGAGACAGTCCCATGCTCATAGGCCCCCATGTCGCATGCGGGGCCGCCGAGTCTGGGGTTGCCATCCCTATCGGTACTCAGCGCGGCAGCGTCCGTGCCGCTGTCTATGCAGGGCGAAACAGGCTTCAAGTGATAGTTGCTGGAAAGGTCATCAAAGTGGCGTCCGTACATCCTTAATGCAAAAAAGAACGAGGGATCGGCATTGATGTTGCCTGTGCCCTCATATCCGCCCTGTACATTACAGTAGGTAACTATCGGATTCAAAAGGCCGGGGACGACATCGATTTCGCCATCGTTTCCCCAGAAAACGCAATTTGTTACGATCGGGGCAGTCCCCTCGGGTTCAGCCGATCCCCAGTAGTACAGCCCCACACCTCCATTCCCC
>JAZDGK010000261.1:0-2949 GCA_043806955.1 Pseudomonadota bacterium
CTTCTCCCGGCACTTCGTGAGACACTCGCATTATCTACCCGTTCTGACTTTTGTGTAGGGTACTTCAACCTCCGGGGATGGAAAACCATTGATGAGTTTATTGAAAAATGGTCAGGCGGGCCTGATCACTGCTGTCGTCTCCTCGTTGGGATGCAGCGATTGCCCCACGAAGATCTCTATTCTGCCCTCAGTCTCTTGAAAACAGATACAGGTATAGACAACCAGACTGCCACCCGCTTAAAGAAGAATCTGGCAGAGAATTTCCGTCAACAACTCATGTTTGGTGCTCCAACGAATGAGGACGAAATCGGACTTCGCTGCTTGGCCGGACAGATTCGGGCCAAGAAAGTCATCGTGAAGTTATTCCTCAGACATCCTTTGCATGCCAAACTCTATCTGCTCTTCCGTCCTGATCCCATAACTCCGACAATCGGCTACCTTGGCAGCAGTAATCTCACCTTCGCCGGTCTTTCGGAACAAGGAGAGCTGAATATCGATGTCCTGGATCAGGATGCCTGTAACAAACTATCCCTGTGGTTTGAGGACCGGTGGAACGATCGGTGGTGCCTCGATATCTCAAGGGAACTCATCGAGATCATCGAGGAAAGCTGGGCCCGGGAAACCATGATTCCGCCCTATTACATTTACCTTAAGATGGCCTACCACCTTTCTCAAGAAGCGAGGACTGGACTCACGGAATTTCGGGTGCCGAATGACTTTGCCAATGAGCTTTTTGAGTTTCAAATGGCCGCTGTCAAGATCGCTGCTCACCACCTCAACAAGCGCGGGGGCATTCTCATAGGCGACGTTGTTGGATTGGGCAAGACATTGATGGCTACAGCGGTCGCCCGCATATTCGAGGATGACTACGACTTAGAAACTCTGATTATCTGTCCGAAGAATCTTGTCTCCATGTGGGAAGATTATCGAATGAAATACCGCCTGCGAGGTAAAGTCCTATCATTGAGTCGTGTTATTTCCGAGCTGCCCAAGCTCCGCCGCTACCGAATTGTTCTGATTGACGAGAGCCACAACCTCCGGAACAGGGAAGGGAAACGATATCGGGCCATCCAGGAATATATCCGGGAGAACGAAAGTAAAGTTGTTCTATTGACGGCAACTCCTTACAATAAAACGTATATAGACCTTTCAAACCAGCTTCGCCTATTTGTTCCAGAAGACGTGGATGTTGGCATTCGCCCCGAGAATCTTCTGCGAGAGCTCGGAGAGACTGAGTTCATTCGGCGCCACCAGTGCGCCATTCGTTCGCTGGCTGCTTTTGAGAAAAGTATATATGCTGATGACTGGCGTGAGTTGATGCGGCTTTATCTTGTCCGCCGGACCCGAAGTTTCATCCAGGATAATTATGCTGAGACTGATCAAAATAACGGGCGCAAGTATTTAACGTTCTCGGACGGTACACGCTCCTACTTCCCTGTCCGCGATCCCAGGACAGTTAAGTTCAAGATCGACGATAAAGACCCTAACGACCAGTATGCCCTCCTTTACTCTGATTCAATTGTTGACGGTATCAACAAGCTCACTCTTCCGAGGTATGGGTTAGGAAATTATATCAAGGAGCGTCCCCATGAACCCCCAACCGCTGCTGAGGCTAAAGTGATCGCGGACCTCTCCAGGGCGGGGAAAAGGCTCATGGGATTCTGTCGCACAAACTTCTTTAAGCGTCTCGAAAGCAGCGGCCAGGCTTTCCTGCAATCTGTTGAACGGCATATTCTGAGAAACTACGTATATCTTCATGCGATCGAAAATGACGAATCCCTCCCCATTGGTACCCAGGATGCGAGTTTACTGGATGACCGGTTCAATGATGCCGACAGCGAGCTTTTTATTACAGAGGACGATGAAGAAAATGGAGGGATGGAGGGATCTTTCAACCAGCTCCAAACTGAAGAGGATTTTAGAAAGCGTTCGACAGAGGTTTACAAAAGATATTCCGGACCATTGAAGACACGATTCCGATGGTTAAGGGCTGACGGGTTTCTTCCACAACTCGCACAGGATTTGAAGGCCGATATCAAGATTCTCCTTAGCATATTGCGAAAGTGCGGAGCCTGGAAGCCGGAAGGTGATGCGAAGCTCGCTAAGCTTTACGAACTGATCACAAAGAAGCATCCTGGTGAAAAGGTCTTGGTCTTTTCCCAGTTCGCGGATACCGTGATTTATCTCAGCAGCCAGCTTACTACAGTGGGAGTCAAACGGATGGCCGGGGTCACAGGCGATACGGATGACCCGACAAAGATCGCCTGGCGATTCAGCCCTGACAGTGCCAAGAAGCGCAGTGAGATTTCACCTGACAGTGAATTAGATGTTGTGATCTCAACCGACGTCCTAAGCGAGGGGCAGAATCTCCAGGATGGCTCCATCGTTGTGAACTACGACCTGCCCTGGGCGATTATTCGTCTCATCCAGCGAGCGGGTCGTGTTGACCGGATCGGGCAGAAATCCGAACGAATCCTCTGCTATACGTTCCTCCCGGCAGAGGGAGTTAACCGAATCATTCGCTTGAGGGAACGTATTCGGCAGCGGCTCCACGAAAACGCTGAAGTGGTTGGAGCAGACGAAGCATTCTTTGAAGACGATCAAAACGATCAAGCCGTCCGGGACCTCTTTACTGAGAAGGCTGGAATTCTGGATGGAGATGCGGACTCGGAGGTTGACCTGGGCTCGTATGCCTACCAGATTTGGAAAAACGCGATCGACCGTGATCCAGGTTTGCAGAAGATCATTCCCAATCTTCCCAATGTCGTCTATTCCACGAAGCCGCATTCGCCTAAAACCGATCAACCCGAAGGAGTGCTGGCTTACGTTCGGACTGCCGATGGTAATGATGCCTTAGCCTGGTTGGACAAGAATGGCAACCCCGTAACCGAGTCTCAGTTCACCATTCTCAAATGCGCGCAGTGCGCCCCGGAGACGCCCGCTCTTGCC
>JAZDGK010000262.1:0-6352 GCA_043806955.1 Pseudomonadota bacterium
GGAAAATTGGGACGATTTTGACACAACGCTTCTTGACGGCATGGAGGATGAGGACTTTGAATATTAAAAGGTACGAAATATATTTTGCTGATCTCAACCCCACCATAGGAAGCGAAATAAAAGAAGTACGTCCCGTCGTCATAATTAGCCAAGACGAAATGAATAAATTTCTGGAAACTGTTGTCGTGTGTCCATTAACCTCAAAACTGCATCCACTATGGAGAACTCGGCTCCAGATTAAATGCGCGAACAAAAATGCCGAAATTGCTGTTGATCAAATTCGCACCATTAGCAAGCAAAGATTGAAAAAGAAACTTGATAAGTTATCTGATATCAAAGCCGCCCAATTACGAAAGCTCATAACTGATATGGACGGTGAATAGTCATTGATGAGTTCGTAAAAAGTGGTCACTCCGGTGAAAACCGGAGTCCATGCTCTTTGCAACTACTTGAATAGACTGGATTCCGGCTTCCGCCGGAATGACAAAAAGCAGCTCTTTCCGACTTTTTACGAGACCATCATCATTTGCTCAACAAGATTCCTTCCAGCGATTGTTTCTGGGTTAAATCTCACCGCACAACGCATGGCTCACCTGGAGCCGGCTTTTTCGGCGATCAGCCGCGTAGGGTGGGCTTGGCCCACCGTCCTATCCGCTATCCGTCGGCCATTCCCAATCCCGGCCATCATTCGCTCTCCGCGCCCTTGGCAATCTCATTTTCGCATCAATCCGGAGCCATCGATGGGCAAATAGCGATGGCGATCTCTTGAGAATTTGCGTAGAGATTCTCGCTTGTGGCATCGGTGGGTGATGTGCCGGATATAGGCCGGAATAAAGTGTCGTTTCGCTCGTGCCATAGGCCTTCAGAAAAACGCTCGTTTTGCCCCCCGGGAAAGTCAATATCGGCCCGTTCTTCAGGGAAGATTTAACAATATTTCGATATCTTCCAGGAAATCAAACCCGCCACACCGGCAACATGGAAGGAACTGACTTAAGTTCCTCCTTCAGGCGAACAGTCGGTGAGAAACTACTCCGTCTTATCCCATTCCAAAATCCGAAATTCGCAATCCGAAATGTAACGGCCTGGAATTCAGACACGTTTCCGTTCCAGGATTGAAAGAATGCCTCGTTCCGAACAGGCCCAAGGGGGTCAACCCTTGACAGGCTGTTGCTCAAACAAAAACGCCTTGAAGCAATGCCGATTTGCAAAGCATGAACGTTTTGAAATCAATGGGTTACGGTGTCACCTCATAGGCACATAAGCGCAAATGCCGTCAAGACCGGTCTGGGCAACAGCCCGTTGACATTGGACAGAATCCCGCCAATCCTTTTTGCCGGAACCTTATAGTCCCTTACCTCTCCGGGAAACCTCCGGCACGCCTATGGAAATGGTTCACGGCAACCCCCGGCAAATTAGATTCAAGAATCAAGCTCCTGATTATTCCTTCCGATAAGAAAATTGAGGAGGTGCATTGCCATGCGTCACAAACAATCCGGTTTCACCATGATGGAGATTATTGTGGTGATTGCAGTCCTTAGCATTCTAAGCGCAATCGCCGTCCCGAAATTCAGTGATAACTCTGCTGCCGAGACCCGAACCGCGGCCGAAGTCGTGGTCGCGGACATCCGTCAGGCCCAGGCACGCGCCATAACGCAGAATAACTCACATAATGTTGCCTTTAATCTGAATGGAAGCGGTTACACTATCGTTGACGATAGCGGAACCGTGAAAAGCGTTACTCTTGGGGTTGGCGATTACAGCGGTTTCGAGGATGTAACTCTTACTGGCGTAAGCTTTGCGTTCGACCGGACCGGTGCGCCAACCGTCGGTCAGACCATAACAGTAACCTCTGGCGCCAATTCTCTGGGCGTGGTCGTGAGACCGCAAACAGGCAGAGCCGGAATAAGCTGATGAGACATTTTGACAAAGGCTTCACTCTTGTGGAACTCGTGACGACCCTGGTCATCATGGGCGTCGTTCTTGGGGGCCTGCCGTCGGCATTGGACAGTATCACCGTGAACGCCGCCAAGTCGGAGGTTCAGACCATAGCCGCTTTTCTGGCAAGAGAGAAGATGGAACAGATTGTAGTCCGAAAAGGGGTACTGAGAGAATTTGGTTACAACTTGATCGGTAACGAAGCACTAACCGCTTTCGATGGAGATGCTCCCTTTAATCTATACAGGTTTGCTATTGCCGCCCAGTACAAGACATATACCGGCGGTGGTTTCGTTGATTCACCAGTTCCCTCAGATTATAGAGAGGTTGCAATAAGCGTAATGGCGCCGGGGGAAACAGTGGCTACGGCCACACTCACTATGATCATCGGGAATTATGGAGAATAGCCAACTGACCATGCAGCCGTCCAATAGTCGCAATGCCGGTTTTTCACTCATCGAACTCATAACCGTGACTATAGTACTGTCCATCCTGTCGGTCACGGCTTTATCCGGGGGCGCGGCGTGGGTGAAAGAATGGGACATAGCCGGCACGCGCCAGGATCTCCTTGGCGAGAGCTCTACCGCTTTGAACCGCATGGTGCGCGAGATTCAGGCCATTCGTGATCGACAGAGCATAACAGGGGTTTGCGATGCGATCACTCTCGGATTTACTGACGCAAACGGTAACACAATAATATTTAGATATGATGCGCCTACCGATATCCTGTACCGAAACTTCAATGGAACAGGTGAACAGCCGCTCGCCGAGAATGTTACCGCCTTTAGCTTCACATATTTCAGAAGCGATTTGCAGCTTCTGGGTACCCCATATCAACCGAGCAGTACATATACAGATATCAGACTTGTCAGAATTCAAATGACCATTTCCAGTGGCGGGCAATCCGTAATACTCCGGACCTCGGTGTCGCCGATAAATCTACAGATGGAATGAAAATGAAAACTCAAAACGTCTTCAGGCTGAAAGATCGCCACGGATTCACGATGGTGGCCGTCATAGCCGTTCTCATCTGCACATCTCTTGCCTTGGTCGCCGGGTGGAGTCTCTTCGAATCACGCGGTGTCGCAGGCTTCCCGGAAGAACAGGCGCTGGCTGTCGCCCAATCCGGCCTCGATGCCGCAATGAAATTTATGGAATTGATCCCGATCATCGATGATCCTGATTGGAATCAGGCTTGGCCGGACCTCTCCGGCAGCGTGGCCGGCGGGAGTTTCGTAGTGACTTTTCCCTTCTGTGACAGCCACCACATCACACTCCAATCAACAGGCACCTATGCCGGTTGCACGCGGCGTGTAACCCGGGGCATAACCCGCATCGCCCGGGGGGCAAACTATGTTTATTACTATGGAGGAACTTCAGCGGGGGTTGTAGGTGGCGCTTTCATGGGTGGAGGAACCAACCTTGTCGGCGCCGCCATATACACTAACGCCAATATCTGGGGTAACGGACCATGGGGGGGAGGCGGTCTGCCCGACCTCAGAACGCGTTTGTATCGAAGGAATGTCGTAGTCGCAAGCACAGCTAGAGAAGCGAGGTGGACTCTGGCCACTGCCAAGCCCACCATAGGTAATGATACCACACAGGTCATGACACAACCACCAGAGAACCTAAACGGTGTCCAGCATTATCGCAGGAAATGGCAGTTGCTGGCCGCACCATTCAACCCAGCCCCAGCAGACTATGGGACTGTCGGTGGCGCACTCCCATGGGCCGGCGGAGTGCATACGATCACTCCCGCTGCCAACCGATTCTCGAGTCTTACAGCCGGCGGCGGCATATCTACCATTACCACTCCTGTAGCCGGGGTGGGGGATTTTGATCTTATGATCGAGGGTAATGCGAGCGTGACCGGGACTCTCATATTGCAGCCGCGACCGGGAGCCCGTATAAATCTTGTGATCGGCGGCAATATGACTGTGGCGGGAGGCGCCAGGCTTGCGGATCAACCTGTTGCGGGCGACCCCACTTATATCTATGTTGGGGGCGCAACCGTACTAGGTGCATACGTTGGAGGCCAGCTCACGCTGGCTGGAACAGCTCGAGTCACCGGGACCCATCTTAGAATTCTGGCCCACACAGTCTTATTGCAGTGTTCCGCTCCTCCTCAGGTGGCATTGACCCGGTTTCCAGGCTCGGGCGAATTGACCTTCTATGTCAGCTCGGTAATACTGCCCGACACCAGCGTGCAAAGGGGGCTATTCAATCAGATAGATACCGGGTGGCCTTGGATACAGGCAGCCGGGAATCTTATTCTGGACAGATCATCCATGACCATGACCTTGGCATCTTCCTTCTTCGGTCCGGTCTATTGCTACGACGACTCGACTGTTTTCCCTAGCAATTCTTGCGCCATCAGGGGAACACTGATCGGTGACAACCCTTCGGCTCAATGCTGGTCGAGAGGACCCGGCTCGGGAGGACAAATCCTCGAAGATGTTACTACTTGGAAGGAGCCCGCCGGGTATATGCCTGCTACGTTGGGCTTTAACCCCGTGGGAACCGGAGGGTTCAGCAGGTGGAACGAAATGGCTCCATAATTGCTCATGATTGCCGGAATACACGCACTGGAACAGGTCTGCCTCAACGCTAACCATGAGTATCCGGGGTCACCCATTAAGGGGTATGTCAAGCAAGAACGCACCTCTCCAAAGCAACTCAAGCAGAAGATATTCGAGGGGACAAAAGAGCCTCTCTTCGGCAGGGCAACTGCGGAATTCTATATAAAACCGCTCACACCGGGCGCTGTTTCCGAAATCCCGGCCGGTCATCGTCCCGGCGCTGCAACTCTTCTGCCGTTTTATTTCACCCTTTTCGGCGGTATCCCGAAGCGCCATTCTGTCCGGCAGATCAGCAACGGACGGCGGACCACCCAATTCGTGCTTCTTTCGTCGTCTGTGGTCTATCCACCCCCCGGGCGGATTGAATTCCACAAGCATCTCCGGAAACTTGGCTATTCGTAACGATTTAGCGCTTTGAAGAAACGCGCTAAATCTCAATGCAAAATGAAAAATGCAGAATGAAAAATACAAGATCTCGAAACAAATGCTTTAAATTTTGAAATTTGCACCTTGAAATTTGCATTTTGAGTTCAAGTTTAGCCAATTTTTCAAAGGGCTAAACTGTTACGACTATTCGAGTAAGATTGGGCGTGGATTTGCGTAAACAATGCCGAGTGGTTTTTGGGCAAGGTGGAGAAAAGTGTAACTTGCCTGCGGTTATGCACAGTTATCCGGCCGCGCGGGCCGGATAACTGTACGGGTGGGTTGTCTCTAGGACCGCCTTCGGGCGAATCCGATCAGACCCACAAGACCCGACCCAAGAAGCCACGCCGCCCCCGGAATGGGAACAATGGGAGGGGGAACGGGCCCGGGGGCGCCGCTATACAGGACTGTCACATTGGACAGATCGATATCGCCCGTCGCATAAGTGCCGTTCCCGCTGGCACCGGCGCCGAGCCAGGTGTAAAGCGAGAGATCGTAGTACTTACCAACTTCCAGGACAAACGTCTGTTCAATCGAGCCGGAGTCCGCACAGTTAGGATTACCAGACCCGCCCCATGCATCCTGGTATATTATTTGGTACTGATTCCATATTAACGATTTATTCTCAGCATACGAGTAGAGGCCGAATTGCAGATCCACCTCTGCCCAATCATTGTCCCCCGGATCATCCGGAAATACGGTCTGGCCGAGCACGCTATAGTCGAACTTGACATCAAGGGTAGAACCCGTAGCCGTAAACCGGTATCTTTGCTCCGGAAAGGCGTACAGGTAGGCAAAGACTGCCGGCCCGTTGCCCTCGGCATGCCCATGAACTCGAGAGGGGTCCACTTCAGCCGTTGCCCATACATCCCCTTTGCTGTAGGTCAACTCAATCGGGTCCACGTTTTGTCTCAGGGCAACTGGTGACATGCTCGCATCGCCTATTTCCGCCCTGTAATAAGTGGGTGAAGCCATTGCCGCATTTGCCACTAACGTAAGAAGCAAAGCCGTCAAGAATATCTTCCAAACAAAACATCTCTTCATGATGATACCTCCTTTCATCTTCTTTCTCACTTCTTTGCACCATTCATACCAAGTCCTATCGATGTGACATTCGGCCATTTTACCCCGTTGTCAAAACCGGAAAACAGGAAAACTCTTCTTTCTCCGAGGGAAACGGTTTCCCTAAAATGGGCAATCTTTTTCCCTTTTTTCATTTCCACCCACCCTTTCCCAGGAGCCTGCGCCTAGGAGCCTGTCCGAGAACTGATGATCTACTGCGGAAAGCGGGATGACGGCCCAAATATCCCCGGATTTTCGGGCCATAGGTTCACTATTATCCCTCAAATCCGTGAATATTTGGTCTCGTCCTCCGCTTTCCTCGCTACGATCCCAGTTCTCGGACAGCCTCCTAG
>JAZDGK010000263.1:0-6254 GCA_043806955.1 Pseudomonadota bacterium
TTCATGGTGTTCGTCATGTGCTCCTTTGCCCGTTGCATCCAGATGAAGCCGTTCTACATAATGAGTGTATTCAACATATGCTTCCACGAACTCTCGACCCTGCTCGACGCTCTCATCCTTGTGTTTGTAAGCAAACGCAGCACGCTCGTAACGCTTCTTGATGCCGGCAGCAACATCGTCGGTGATAAGTTTTACCAGCGCATCAGAGGAACCGCCTGCTAAGGCCTTGTCTGCTTCGACAATGGCGGGTTCCACTTCGCCCGCCGGTTTCAGACCGGTAAAGGGTGCACCTTCCCCGGCTCGATGGATCTTGACGAGGGTTGCAAAGAACCGATTTTCTGCTGCGTTAGCGTTTTTCTTGCCCCTGGCGCTGAGCGCCTTGGCAAAGGATGCACGAACATTCTTTTCATCCTTTTGTTTTACCCACTTGAGGACGGGTGTGACATCTTTGGTCTCCAAAGCCTTCCGGGCATCCTGAATAACGGGTCCATCCAAAGTATCGCAGTGAGAGGCGGCAAAGCTATAAATTCCGAGAGTCAGTGCTGTTGAAATCGTAACGAGCAAAAGCATTCGAGCTAAAATGGATTTCTTTTTCATTATGATCCTCCTTAAGGTTTAATTGCGTTATGACGTTTTCAGGAGTCAGGGCATGACGCTGACCTTCCTTCGATATAGTGTTGTTTCTCCGGAAGGGTTAAAACGCAGCCGCATTACTTCATTGCTTCTTTTCTCTCACGTATTTCTCGAAACTATCCCAGAGCCTCATGCCGTCAAGAACCAGCGAAGAGGAAAAATCATTTAACGACCACATCATGGTTGATATTTGGATCATGCCGATCATTGAAAAGGCCAGGGCATGAGTATCGATCCCCCTGCTGATGCTTCCGTCTTCTTGCCCCTGCATCATCAATGATTCTATCTCCTGAGAATAGGTTTTAATCACATCAAGAAGTTTATGTCTTAAATCAGGATTGCCTTTATGTAATTCTTCTGAAAAGACGAAATGCGGAATCCCCTCATTCGCTTCAATATATTCGAGATGGAGCTTGAAGAGCCTTTTGAGTTTTTTCAGAGGAGCTGCCCTCTTCGTATATTTCACACTTCTGAGGTTCTGCAGGAGGCCCTCGCCTATACTTTCAACAGCATAAGCGAGGATTTCTTTCTTATTCTTGAAATGCCGATAAAGGTTGGCTTCTGATACACCCACGTTGTCCGCAATGGCTGAAATGGTAAGACCTTTTACACCATGATTGGCGATTATAGTAAACGTGGCCAGCCTTATCTGCTCCCGCCTTACTTCTGTATTGACCTTGGCAATACCTTTCTTCACATCCACACCATTATGTAAGTTAACACTCACTTACATTATCAGATAAAAAAATACATGTCAAGCTTTCTGCAAGTCCTGACTTTCTTAATGATCTTGGGGGGCGGTATGTCTTATCCGGCCCGTCATAACAACGCTCATATTTGTCTTGTATACAATGATCGGGGGCCGAGACGTCGCAAATATGAGGCGAATCTGACGACACTATACTTGTTTAATGTGCGTGACCTTTAAAAAAACTAACAATAATCGATTGTAATGGAGTATGGAACGATAAAACTGGCTATGCTCGATAACAGAAGGAGCCGCTTGATCTGATCCCGAGATTTCTTCATGCCTCCTTTATCTCCAGAATCGCCTCGTCCATCACGAGTCCTTAGCGTCTACGATAAAATTTTTCGCTCATACCGAATAAGCGTCATTCTGTTGCGTAGTTGCAGAATGACGCTTATTCGGAACAGTGATTATTTGAAGTACTTGGTTATGAATCCTCTGAGTTTCTCTTTGGGAAGTTCGGACTTCTGAATGCATTCCTCGGTTTCGGCCAAGACCCGATTGCCGTCTCGATAGCTCAAGAGCTGAAAGAGCCTATCTTCGTGATAGATGCCCGCTGACCGGCCCAGCAGCGTGATGAGGGATTCTACCTGGATGGGCAGATTGGGCCTCTCGGGAGTCAAGACCGACTGGCAGCCCGGACAATAGAGAGCCATGATCTGAGCCCCCGTGCTGATCGCCTGGTCTATGCGTCTGGCGCGAAAGTCCACGCCGGGCTTACCCATCGCAGCCATGGCGGATCCCCCGCAGCAAAGGGCATTTGCTCTGCAGTTTTCCATTTCTACGACCCTGATGCCTGGTATGGCCTTTACCAATCTACGGGGTGATTCGGATTCGGGTTTTTCGCCTCGGACCTGATGACAGGCATCATGAATCGTTATCGTGGCATTTAATTCCGTCAGGGGACCAATCTTGTACACGTTGTCGGCAAGATATTGTGTGACAGTTAGCCAGAACCATGACGTCTTCGGGGCATGAAGATCAAAGAAGTCTTTACATGTTGCGCAGAGAAAGACGACCCGCTCTGGAGAGAAGGCGTCCAGTCCCTCTACCAGGCGACGGAAATGGGCCACACTGGCAGCCGGGTTTCCCGCTCGCAGATTCGTATCTCCGCAACAATAATCGATCCCACCCAAGGCCTGCACAGGGGCATCGACGCGACGGATCAACTCCAGCGTAGTCCGCACCAAATCGGGTTGCATGAGGCCGGTACAACCCGTGAAAAGGACGGTCTTCGCTGGATTGGGCTTTTGCCTGACTGTATCGGTGATCCATGGTCGCTCTTCCGGCTTTATTTGGATGGCCTCTATGGCCTTCATGAGATTAAAGGCCGTCTCGGGCAGGAGAAAAGACAGGCCTCGCGGAGTTGGCTCTCCCCTTTCCTGAAGAATCTCCCTTGCCAGGGACAATCCGAGACTCGGATTCAGACCTTCCGGACATTGGCTTTTACAGGTATGACAGCTCATGCAGGAATAGATACGAGTTTTGGCTTCCGGACTTATGGTGCCTGAACGGTAGACCGCCATCACCGATTCCATGACGGCCGTCGGATCCATATCTCGAATATCAGTTTCTGCAATAATGGGGCAGACAGTCACACAGAGACCGCAAGCGGTACAGCCGTCTCGGAAACGCTTTCTTTCTTCAATGAAATCAAGCATTATCGTTCCTTTCTGCAGGGGAACCATTCACATATGAGCTGAAGAGTTTGGTCACTCCTGATAGCAGTTAAAGGTTTGTCTGGTCTGTCGGTCTCCCCTCCGCCATTCTTACGGAATGACAGGGGGGGGTGTCAATGGAATTATGAATGAGGAATCGTTTCAGAGGCAGAAGATTACGGGTAAGATTTACGTCCTCCCACGCATATGAAGCTACAAATTGATAGTAGACGAAGAACAACGATTACCGCTTATAGTGTAGTATAGAACGAAGAAATGGCGTATGCTTGACTACAGGAAGTAGCTCTGTCATCATTTCATTAAATCCATTTCGGGAGCAAAAACGCTGTCTCTACCTACTCTCTGCCAAGTTACGTATCCTGTCACAGGAACTGCACGTCCATATTTTTCATTCCTATGTCTTGGGTTTTCCATAGGCGTTGAGTCCCTTCAGTATCAGATGCAAAAATAAACCTGTTAAGGCGAAGAAGCTTATAATTACTAAATGAACCTAAACGGATGCCATGTCAACGAAAATATTTAGCCGTTTTGAAGATGAACGAATGCCACATGAAAGTCAGTATTCTTGTGAAAATCCGCCATCCGACGATAACAGGGAGAAGGGGCTGACCCAGTCAACCTGCCATACCTGCCGTTTCTGCCTTCGTGATCAACGGATCTAAATGACTATTGCAGGATCTTCCCTTCTCCTCGTGGCGTCTCTTTCAGGGCTTCTTCCAGCCGATCGCTAGAAAGGCCGCAGTCAGCAGGCCGGCCAGCTGGCCCCGGCGTTCGATCTCTTCGATCTTATCTGGGTTCTCGTCCTTCCGGAAGTAGACGGCGGACTTGATTGTTCCCGCAACGGGAGCCAGGGCGCGAAGCTCGTCGGGAGAGCGGAAGAGGGCCTCTCGGAAGATGGAGTCCTGATTAGTCTGTGCATCGGCCTTCCGCCGCGCCGCCCAGGGACTCAAGCTGTTCAGGCTGGCCACGACAATAGAGCCGCCTCGTTTCGTCACCCGGAACAACTCCCGGACCGCCGCTTCGGCATCCTGAATGAATTCCAGGGCCGTCACCGAAACTGTCTTGTCGAAGGCCTCATCGACAAAGGGAAGTCTCAAGATATCGCCGGCAAGGACCCGGAGGGGAGCGTCGCTGGCCTTTTCCTTAGCTCGCAGGAGCATAGGAAGGGAGATGTCGAGCCCTGCGATGCATGCGCCCGCAGTCAGAAAATCAAGGGTGAAGATTCCCGTGCCGCAGCCCGCATCGAGAATGCGTTCCCCAGCTGCTGGCTCGAGCAGATCCATGATGACGCCGAGCTCATATTCCTTTACCAGTCGACCCACGGGTGTCGTGAACCACCGGTCGTAGGCGTCTGGCCAAGCGTCGAATAGCGCCTTCCCCCGATCAGTCTGCGTTTTTTCTTCTTCAGGATTCAAGTCCATTCGTCTCTAATTCTCATGATTGCCAGCTTTTGACATTTATTTGATAAAGTATTGCTTTTCGACGGGTGTAGCCTAAGATACGCGGTTTTGTATGTCAATGGAGTATTGACGACGGAAGAAAATATGATGCATAAAATGTGACGGTGACTGCGAATTTACAGTATTGCCATTTGCAAAGCCTAAATTTCTATTTGAAATCTACTATAAAGCAGCAGTGTTGAATGTTACTGACTTCAGGAAGGAAGGCTTGAAACGGACTGTCGCTTGATTATTAATTCTGAAATAGCAAGGTACTCGCTAAACGCCATTTTAAACCCTCGATTTGCCTACACAGTAGCGAGAAGTCCTGTCAGGCGCCCCAATCCCGGCCGAAATCAGCGATGTCTGCGGGAAGTAGCTCGTCCTCGAAACGGCATTGAGGTCGCTCTGCCGGAGAGCCAAAGGCCTGACATGAATATTCTTGATCGGCGCACCCCCTCAGGCAAACTCTCTCACGCATACGGACACCATGGCGGCTTCGTCCAGATTCACTCCCCCGGCGGCGAGCTTTTGCAGCGCCTCTTGCGGAGCGATGCCGTAGCTGCCATGGAGAATGTCGTCTAAACAGGAACGTAACTCCGTGTCACGATATGTGGCTGCCTGGAGAAAATTCCGTGACGTGTATACAGCGGTTGGCATGCCGCCCATGTATTCGATCACGGGCCTGTGCGATGATAGCCCTTTCGCTACCAATGCTTCAAAGCCGACGCTTTCGGCCCATGCGAGGGTTTCATCAAGGAGCCTCATACCTATGCCTCGCCCGAAATATCCGGGGTCACGCGCATCCGTGTCGTCGAGCTGGCCCACATGATAGCAGAATAGTGCCAGCGTCCGATCCGGGAGGCGCGGCGCATGTCCCTGAAAATCCATCCAGTAGAGGGGATCGTAAAGACCTTTGGGAGATCGGGTGCCTGAGACATACGGCCTGAATTGGAGCTGTCCCACGTGCGCTTCACCTTCGAATGCAAGCATTGCCGAGGAACCGCAAATCGAAATCCGCTCAAGGACCTCTTCAGGCGTCCCTTGGTGCTGAAGGGGCACCCGCCCCACATCGTCGGGTTTCAGCAACCGGTAACGAATACCGCTAATCTGTGACTTCATTGACGGCCTCCCATCGTCGCGACACCGCTATATCCCGAACGGCTCATCACTATTCTTCTTCGGTATTATCTCTTCACGGCGATAGCTCTTGAGAGCAATAATTGCCAATAGAAAGTCAGCATACTTCTGATAAGGTATTACTTGCAGAGTGCAGGAAGACTGTTACAGACAGCTTCGTGCACGTCGAGACATTAATCTGCTTATGTTTGTGGCTCTCGCGTTTGACTCACCCGATGTAGTGCAGCGAGTGCGTTAATGGCCTTTTCCGGTGAAGGAAATACAGGAATGTGATACTCTTCCAGCCATTCAAGGGTCTCGTGGACGCCCGGCTGCATTCCTACTACCCACAGGACCAAGGGCTTGCATGCTTCAGGAGCCCGATGAAATATCTTGAAGAAATCTTTCGGCAGCATCAGAAATCGCTCGTGTATCTGGCAATGAAGAGCATCCACGTTTGGATCATCAACCATTGACTCGATCAGGGTCTGATATACCGTGATGGGATTGCCAAACTGAAAGGTCACCCCAAGGTCAGAAGAAAGCTTCCATCTCAGGTCCAGAAAATTAGCCATCCTCAATCCATGTCTGTTCTTTGACTCCTGGTATTGTATAGAGAAGTAAAAAAAATTAAAA
>JAZDGK010000264.1:0-4370 GCA_043806955.1 Pseudomonadota bacterium
AGCTTGAGTAACATCTTTTATGAGGCAATGTTACTCCATCTCTTACATCCTTCGGTAACATTTATTTATGAGGCAACTGGGGCGAAAAAGATAAGTTTTCTGTTACATGCATGCATGCCAGAATGCATTGACACACAAGTCAGTTCATAGTATGAATGATCGCGAAGAAAATAATATTTCTATCAAATTAACTAAGATGCATGATGAGCGGCGAGCAATACTAAGCCTTGGCTACATGCGTGTTGTTGATCTCATCACAGAAAACGGAGTTTGTAATAAATGGCCGCAAAAACGATAGTCCCTAATCAACAGGGCCTAATATATCTGCTTTGTCCCTTCTGCAATGCTAATGCTTTGGAATCAGCAAAATCGTTCCCGATTCATAAACCAATAAGTATAAACTGCTCATGTGGAAAGAGTTATGAAGTAGTAATCGAATACAGAAAGGCTTTCCGGAAGAAAACATCTCTGCCGGCTATCTATTGGAAGTTAGATCCTAAGGATGTTTTCCACAACGGGACTATCCACGATCTTACACTCGAAGGTTGCAATTTGCTCGTGTCGGAGAATAATGCCCTTCATCAAGGTGACCGTATAAAATTGCTCTTTAAATTGGATAACTCTAAGCGCACTAAGGTTGAGAGGGAAGCTGTGATTCGCAGGATCAGCGAGAATAACATGGGTTGCGAATTTGTAGGCAATGCCGTCCTTGACCCTGAGCTTGGTTTCTATGTGCAAGATTTCAAGGTGCCTAAATAACGGCATTCACACTAAATAATCCACCGGTTGGATTCCATATGCCGAAGGGGAAAGACTTTTAGCGATGTTTCTCCGGAAGGCCCCGGACGGGGAATTTCTCTCCGACAGGCTCGCCACTCCTCCCTTCTTGAATGCGCCCTTTCCGTCATCGGTTAGGAGGACGACCGTCGGTCGTCCTGGCTCTGCATCTTCAGGCTTTTCCATAACCAGGCACATCTCCCCCGTATCCAGTAACAGCAGTGTCCCCACGGGATATACCCCCATCATGTTGATAAAAACCTTGAGAAGAATAGGGTCGAAGTCCGTACCCGATCCTTTCAGCATAATAGTTAGAACCTGGTCGGGGCTCAGGGCGACCGGCCGGTAGATCCTCGGGGAGGTCATCGCATCGAAGATGTCCGTGATGGTTAGGATTCTTCCGAAGAGGCTCACGGGCTTCTTGCGGTCCGTTTGAGGATAGCCGGACAGATCGTACTTCAGATGGTGTTCAAAGGGAGGCAGGATGGCCTTCGCTTTAAAATCCCGGGGCGCATTCAATTTGACGATCTGACGGACGCTGTTGATGGCATGTTCCTTAACCCGGTCGTATTCCTCGTTGTTCAACTTGCCCGGTTTGCTGATCAGGTCATGCGGAATCTCCACCTTGCCGAGATCGTGGAATAGGCTGGCGACTCCGAGCCGCTCCATGAGGATCCGGCTCAGACCGATACGCTTTCCCATGCTCATGGAAAGGATTGCCACGTTTACGGAGTGCGTGTAGGTGTAGTCGTCATAATCGCGGAGTGTACTCATGCCGAGCAGTACGGATGTATCCTCCGTAAGGATGTCGACCATGCTCTGGATCACCCGCCTCGCCTTGCCGATCCCGGCCCGCTGCTGGGAGGCCATCTTTGTGACCACTTCCTGGATCGAGTTCATTGCATATGAGTAAGTCTGACGAGCTTGTTGCCCCCGTTCGGATGTGAGCGCCATAAGGCTCGAATCCGCCTTGACAACGATCTCGACCCAAGAATAGTCTTCTTCCTGCAGTTTCTGGAGCAGCCAGGCCAGGGGTTCCTCCTGGGTCTCCGCTTTGTTCATTACATGAGCAAAAGCAATAATCTGCCCGTAATCGGCCTCCTGGACAGAAGGGTAAAAGCGGAGCCCCGGCAGGCCGCGCTGCTTGAAATAGAGCAGCATGTCCTGAGCGAGGTTCAAGTTATTCGGCCGCAAGATCAGCGGTTCCTCCTTCAGGTAAAACCTTTCGCGGAAGATCTGAACCGTCAGATGGTCCTCTTCCGCAAAGAAATGTGTGACGGCTTCCACGAAGTCTTGTACGCAATTCAGGAGCAGCGGGTTATCGGGCTGGTGGATCTTGACCGTCTGGAGCAACCGGAAAAAGTTCCGCAAAAATAAATCTCCCCCGAGGATAGGATTTTTCTTCGTATTGATGCTCAACGTCTCTGCCCCTTGCCCATTTTCTGAATTTTATCGACAGCCCGCCGGTAAGCGAGCCGCACACTCAAGAAGACACTCCCTGCCGCCTTATTCAGGACTGCCTGAGCGACCTCCTCATGCTGCATCCCGAGTAATGCCAAGGCAGCGCCCTGACGATGGAGAAAATCGCCGATACCAAGGAAAGCCTTCCAATCCTGTTTCAGGAGTGTCTCCCGAAGGAAGGGGAGAGAGCGGGGAGAGGCACATTGACCAAGAGCACGGTAACAGGCGAGGATATGTTGACGGTCTTTCAACTTAAACCGTTTATGTTCGAGATAATCTAACAAAAGTTCTTCGGCCAGGGGGTTCCTCCGTTTTCTTAAATGATCGATGATCAGATTTCGGACAGACAGTATTGGGTCTTCGATCAGGGGGAAGAGGCCCCGGATATTTTGCGGATCCCTGGCAACAAGGGCGTTAATCGCCGCTTTGCGGATCGGATCCGAGGAGTTAAGTGTCAGCCCAATTAGCAGCTTGTTGGCCTCTAACTCGTGCATCTGCTGCAACATCGGGATTAGCTTCTGGATCAGTGGTTCCTCAGCCTCTTTCAGCAAATACTGCAAGGATTGCATATCCCGGCTGGCATGGGCGCTAATTACTTCTATGAGCAGCTGTTCAATGTGGGGGAAACTGACTTTCAAAAGCATTGGTCCTAAGGTAAGGACCACATCGGCTGGAAACAACATCAGGGCCTGGTGGAAGGTCTCCAGGCCGTCCGCATCAATGAGATTGATCTGCGGCCATGCCTGTTCCATGTCTCCCAGAACTTCGGGACTGGAGATTTTTTTCCGGAAATCGTCCAGTAGAGGCAAAACCCACGGTTTATCCAGTACGAAAGATTCCTCCTGCAGGGCGGTAAGGCTTTCCAGAAATTTCCGGATAAAGGTAAATTCGGCTTGGGTGAGAGTGTATTGAAATTCTTCGACAAGAAAATCCAGAGTAGCGGCAAAATTTTCAGGGTCGCGCTGCTCCTTCAGGATAATCATAAGCAGTTCAAGGACGTCATCCGTAACATTCCGAGTTTCCTCCTCGAGAATCATGACCTTAATTTCGTTCTCTTCCGCAGGGGTGAGCTTGAAAAGTATAGGATCAGCCTCTAAGATGCTGGTCTGCGCGGATGGAGAGGGCGGTTCCTCAGCCGATTCCTCCAATGCTTGGACGTGCTCAGGCCTTGTTTTCATTAAGGAGAAGTCGATCAAGGCGTGTGCTTCATTGAGGACACCCTCGGCTTTATACTGCAAATGCGGGAAATCCGCCTCCCACAATGCCGTCGCCATATCGCCTTCCGCCTCTTCTTTAGTAATTCGGTGCTGGTTTAGCAGATGAAAGAAAACGCTTAGTTCATCTACAGTGAGACCAACCTGGAATTCAAGCCATCTGATGCCATCCCGGAAGAGCTGGGATGCCAGAGAATCTCCTTGGGATGGCGCCTGGTAAACCACCTCGCCCTGATACAGCAACCGGTCTTTCTCCACATCCAGGCGCAGGCATTCATCGTCGGCCAGAAATCCGGACAGGCATCGATGGACCGTAGACAGGGAATTTTGACACATTGTATGGTCTGACGGGTAGAGAGAATAATTCCGCAGGGCGATGAGCAGCGATGCAATTATATTCTTGACCAGCATGATATTTTCATCGGTGGGATCGGTTACTGTAATGGGAGGTGTTTTCACTGCGGGACTATCTTGCATAAATATCCTCACAAATACCAGCCGAAAATTTACATCCTATAGGCGTATACATATAGGGGAAAAGAGAATGTCCGTCAATAGAAAAGGAACACCAGACTCCTTTCGCCACAGACCCGGTCAGTTCGGGGGTCAATTCCTGCGTTGGGGTAAAAGTCTATAAAGCGTAGATATTTGCATCAACTACTGGTAGGGAGAAATCCATAATCAGCGAGATCTCCGGGCCGCTTTATTGTTCCGCGAGCAAAAAATATGTTTACAAACGCATTCCTATTCGTGTTATAAGTAGCGTATGGTGATCAGCCGGATGAAGCTGTACCCATAAATTCTGCCTGGGTCAGGGACATGCTGAATGAGTATGGCCTGCAATAATAAACCGTTTGTTGCGGATAGAGACAACGGGCCGGATTCAGTATTTATTTAGGAGGCCAAATGAAAGAGAAG